>DNMS01000420.1:14816-15542 GCA_003488105.1 Rhodospirillaceae bacterium | reverse complement strand
GATTGGTCCTGGCCTTGCCTGGTGATTTGTTGTTTGAGGCGGGACGTGCGGTCATGACGGATCGCGCGCGCGCGGCCTTGTTCCGCTTGGGCGGGGCGCTCAGCACTGTCGCCAATCAGCTTGGCGTCAACGGCCATTCGGACCCGTCACCCGTTACCGGCGGGGACTATGCCTCCAACTGGGAATTATCGACCGCGCGGGCCGCCGCCGTGGCCAATCAGTTACGTGCCGCCGGCTACGCCGATCCTATCGTCGCCTTCGGATACTCGGACAGCCGCTATGACCAGCTGCCGCCCATGCCGCCGGCCCAGCGCCAGCTTATGGGACGGCGTGTCGATATCGTCGTATTCCCGACCTCTGGGGGGCTGCGATGATCGTTCGCCGAAGCCTTTACACCGTCTTCATGGTCCTGGCCTTGGCCTGGAGCCTGTGTCTGATGCCTTTGATGAGTGCCGATGCCCAGGCGCCGGTGCAGGTCAATGTGCGCGCCGGTGCGCATGCCACCTTTACCCGCGTCGTGTTCGATTGGCCCACCAAGGTGCCCTATAAGCTCACGAAGGACGGGGGCCTTGTCACCGTGATCTTCGAGGCGGCGGCGCAGATCGACGACGCCGACCTCAACCGTAACCCGCCGCTATTTGTTGGCGGCATTCGCTCCGCCACGGAGGGTGGGCGCACGGTTTCGGTGATCGCCGTGCCGCCGCGCTCCACCGTGCGTGACTTTTA
>DNMS01000420.1:11444-14686 GCA_003488105.1 Rhodospirillaceae bacterium | reverse complement strand
TGGGAACAAGATCGCCCTGGACGTCCGCGAACCCGCGCCGTGGCAGGATCCGGTCGCCGTTCCCGCGCAGGTCAGCGTGCCCGGCAGCGGCAAGGTCCCGGCCGCGCCCCAGGCCGCCGACGCAAAACCCGCCGCCTCGGCCAAGGAACCCCTGCCGCCGGTCGCCACCGCACCGCACAAGCCCGCCGTCGCCGCCCAGGCCCTGCCCCAGCCGCCTGTCCAGAAACCATCGGCCCCCGGTGACGCTGCCAAAACAGCCCCCGCTGCGGTCACCAAGACCGCCCCCGCCGCGACGGGCACGGCGACCCGAACCGCCCAGCAGCTTCCCCGGGGCAGCGCGCAGAAATCCGCGCCCGCCGGCCAGCCGCTGCTTTTGACGCCGCCGGCCCAGACTGCGGCCACGGCCGCCGCGGCGCCCGCGCAACCGCCGCGCACGGCGACCGCTCAGGCTTCGGGGCAGGCCGCCGGCAGTGCCGCAGCGCAGGCCCCGGCTCCTGGGCCGGCGCCAAGCGCGCAATTATCCGTGGCCAAGGGGGATGAGGGCACGGTGACTCTGCGCTTCGATTGGGCTGAACCCGTCGCCGCCGCGGCGTTCCGGCGTAACGGGTTCCTGTGGCTGGTGTTCGACAAGCGTACCAACGTCAACGTTCCCGCCTTGCAGGAGGCCGGGGGCGCCGTCATCTCGACTCTGCAACAGGTCTACATTCCCCAAGCCACCGTTCTGCGCATGACCACGCCGAAGGACGTCAACCCGTCCATGCGCCGGGCCGGGCTGGCTTGGCTGATCGATTTCCGGGCCCAGGAAGCGACGCCCAAGATCCCGCTGGAAGTCCAGGCCCAGCCGGATTCTCCCATCGGGGCCCGCATCTTCATGCCGCTGCCGGAACCGGGTAAGGTGATCCCGCTGACCGACCCCATCGTCGCCGATAACATGTTGGTCGTGCCGGGCATTCCGCTTGGCCATGGCGTGGCCGGGACCTATTCCTATCCTCAGTTCGAAATTCTGCCCTCCATCCAGGGCGTGGTGGTGACCCCGCGTATCGACGACGTGCGCGTGCGTTCGTTGCGTCAGGGGGTGGAAATCGCCAGCGCGGCGCCCACGTTCCCGCTCAAGTTCTCGCCGGTGTCCCAGGAAATGGCGGCAAGTGCCCGCATGTCGGCCATGCGGCCCCTGGTGCGTGTCCTGGACCTTGAAAAATGGGACACGCCCAACGACGCCGCGATTTTGCAGACCCGTGCGATCCTGGAACAGGCCCTTGCCGTGGCCCCCAAGGCCGGGCAGCGCGAGGCGCGCATGAATCTGGCCCGGTTCTATTTCGCCAATGCCTATGGGGCGGAAGCCCTGGGCGTTCTGGCCCATGCCCTGCAGGTGCAGCCCTCGTTGGCTCAGGACCGCGAATGGCTGTTGCTGCACGGCGGCGCCCAATTTCTCCTGGGGCGTCTGCCCGAGGCGGAGAAGGATTTGTATAACGCGGCGCTTAACGGCAGCGACGAAGGTGAATTTTGGCGCGCGATCATCCAGGCCGCGCGCGGCGACTTGAACGGGGCCTCCATCGAACTGCGCCGGTCCGGCTCCATCGCTCGGCCATATCCGCGCGCGTTGCGGTTCCGGCTGTCGACCATCGTCGCCGAGGCGGTGGTCGAGATCGGCGACGTGCGCACGGCGGAAACGCTGATTTCCACGCTGCTGGCCGATGGTCCCAGCCCAAGCCAGGAAGCCCAGATCAAGTTCGCTCAAGGGCGTTTGGCGGAACTGGAAGGCGACTTCGATGGTGCCGTTTCGCTATGGGAAGAGGTCATGGACAGCCCCGACCGGCTGGCCCGTTTCCGCGCAGCACGGTCGCGTGTCGAACTTCTGCTGCGTCTTGACCGCGTGACCAAGCGGGAGGCGACCGAGGAGCTTGAAAAACAACGCTTCGCCTGGCGAGGCGACAATCGGGAATTCGATCTTCTGCGTCGCCTGGGCGCGCTGTACCTGGAACAGGACAAATACCGCGAGGCGTTGCAGACCCTGCGCCAGGCGGCGACCCATTTCCGCGATCACCCGGATGCCAAAACCGTGACCAAGGAAATGTCGGACACTTTCAATGCTCTCTATCTGGAGGACAAGGCTGACAGCCTGAAGCCGGTCACGGCGATCGCCATCTACGAAGAATTCAAGGAACTGACTCCGGCCGGCTCGCGCGGGGATACCATGATTCAGAAGCTCGCTGACCGGCTTGTCGGGGTCGATCTGCTGGATCAGGCGGCGGTGCTTCTGGAAGGTCAGATCAAGTTTCGTCTGCAAGGTGCGGACCGGGCGCGCGTCGGCGCGCGTCTTGGCCTGATCCATCTTCTGGCGCGCAGGTACGCGGATGCCGAACGGGTGATCCGGGCAACCGCCGCGGCCAGCCTGAACGCCGACCTTTCGCAACAACGCAATCATCTTCTCGTTCAGGCCTTGATGGGTCAGAAACGTTATGCCGACGGACTTGCCCTGCTGGAACCTGACGAATCCATGGAGGGGGATCTGCTGCGTTCGGAAATCTACTGGACCATGGGCAATTGGAACGACGCGGCCCAGGTCCTGCAGCGCGTCGTGACGGCAAGCGGCGCGCGCCGTGGTGAAAAACTCAGCCGTAAACAGGCGCGCTACATGCTCAATCTGGCTACGGCGATGACGCTCAGCGGCAACGAGCGTGGCCTAGCCCGTATCCGCGACAATTTCGGCGCCGCTATGGCCAAGACCGAAGTGGCGAAGGCTTTCGATCTGATTGCGGCGCGCCCGGCCCTTGGGCTGATCGCGCCGGAAAGCGTCAAGGAGCGGGTCGCCGTGGCGCAAAATTTCAAGTCCTTCCTCACGGCTTACCGTGAGCGCCTGGAAAAAGACCCGCTCAGCGCCATCAACTGATCTCCCCGCACGAGAAAACGGCCCGGATACCTTGATGGTATCCGGGCCGCTCCTGCGTTCATCCCCCGATGAACTTGGGCGTATGAAAAGGGCTTGATCGCCGACGCCTCATACCGCGCCGGTGTATTCGCCGCGTGCCGGGTAGTTTTTCTCGATGGCGAAGTCGAGCGCCTTCAGCAGTTCGGAGAAGTGCGGACGAACGAACGGCATGGTCTGGACCGAGGCGTAATAGAGCGTCTGATCCGGCGAAACCATGAACAGGCCGGGTTCGGAAAACAGGGCCGGCTCTTCGATGCCGATGGAGGTCTTCCCCCGCGAGGTCGAGATGAACAGCCCCCATTCCCGTGCCTTG
>DNMS01000420.1:9037-11370 GCA_003488105.1 Rhodospirillaceae bacterium | reverse complement strand
TGAACAGCCCCCATTCCCGCGCCTTGGCCAGGGACAGCCCGTAGCCGACGCGCAATTCCTTGGCGGGGATCTTTTCAGCCATGGCCTTGCCGCGTTCCGCATCATCGCTGGAGATCGCGATGGTGCCGACGCCGCGCTTGGCGAATTCCGACGCGAGCTTTTCCAGTTCCGTCATGTAATTGGCACAGATTGGGCAATGCAGGCCCCGGTAGAAACAGATGACCGTCCCCCGTTCGGACGTTTCCGCGGCAAGGTCGAACGTGCCGCCGGTCACCAATTCGACGGAAAGGTCAGGGGTCTTCTGACGTGGCATGAGCATGGGGCGGGTTTCTCCTTTGGAATTGAGTCTCCGTGCCGCCACATGCGGCGGCCGGTTTTCGATGACGGCGACCATAGCAGGCGTTATAATCGAAAAAATCCAAATTAATTGATTAAAACACCTGAATCTCAATGACGAATCAACATGGCTGACCATTACGATCGACTGTCCGCTTTGATCTCCCGCTTTGACCTGCGGGTTCAGCGGGTGCCTTTGGGCGAGGGCAATATGGCCGTGTTCGGCGATCCGAAAACGGGGGTGCCGGGACGTGTCGAAATCCGCACCCGGGGCGGCGTTCCCGCCGCCGGGCCCCATGAGATGCCGGTTGCCGCCTGCTTAATCGATTGGGGCGGAGCGGCCAATCCTTTGATGGCGGCCTTGCCGGCGACCGTTTCCCTGCCGATCCGTGACGTGGAGACGCGGGCCCTTCTGGATGTGTTTCTGGCCGAGGCTGGGGGGCGACGTTGCGGCTCGGGCAAGGTTCTGGAACGGCTGGCCGAAGTTCTGGTGATCCGCCTGATGCGTCAGCAGATCGAACAGGGGGCGGCCGAGCCGGGCGTATTGGCAGGACTTGCAGATACACGCCTGTCGCGGGCTATATCGGCCCTGCACGAGGACCCGGGCCGAGCATGGTCAAATGCCGATCTGGCGGCGGTCGCGGGGATGTCGTTATCGCGTTTCGCCGATGCGTTTCGCACGGTTGTCGGCGAAGCCCCGCAAAGTTACCTGCGCCGTTGGCGGATGACGCTGGCGCGCCAGGACATGGACCAGGGCGCCCGTGTCCAGGCTGTCGCCCGGCGCTACGGCTATGCCAGTTCGGAAGCCCTGTCCCGGGCCTTTCATCGGCAGTTCGGCGTTAATCCGACGGACCTGCGCCGCGCCGGATAGGGCCGGAGCACGGGCGCCGGTCTAAAGCCTATCATCGTGATAGGCTCTAGAATGCGATGGCGGCCTGGGCTTCGGCGGCTTCTTCCGTCGTCCATTGGCGCACGGGCGTCGGCGCACGGCCGCCGGCCAACGGCAAGAAGGTGCCTTCGCCGGGGTCGTCCAGGGTGACGCTGCCCTGCGGCGTGATTACCTCGATGGCGCCTTCCTGGATTTGGAAGCCGTAATGTGGCTGTCCAGCCGGCATGCCGACGGTCAACTCACCGCCCAGGAAATCCGTGCCGCGAATGCCGATGGTGGCGGTGGGCGTGCCGAAGGCGACCTGCGAAGGGCTGGTCTTGCCGATTTTGCCGGAGGTATAGCGGAACACGCCGACCACCATGATCAGCGTTTGGCGGCTCGTGCCGGCGCCGGCCGGGTCGAAGACCATTTCATCCACGGAAACCTCAGCCTTTTCGCCGAGCGTCAGCGACGAGCCGTCGGCGAAGCGCACCAAGAGGCGGGCCTCCGGGCCGGTTTTCAGGACATCGCCGGCGAACACCTTGGCACCCTGGGAAAGCGGCGCGGTTGATCCCGAAAGGCTGCGCGTGGCCTCGCCTTTCTGGCGTTCGATGACGCCCGCGGCCTCCTGGGCCATGGCCGGCAGACAAACAAGAAACAATGCGACCGCAAAGACGGCCGATCGGGAAAACCTGAAACACATAACGGTGATCATCCAATGTTTTGTGGCCGGTTTCGGCCGGGGGGTCACGCATCCCAAGGCGCGTTCAGGGATGTCCTACAGGAGGCGCACATGGTTTTATGTGATTGCGATCACTCGATGGGGCGCGTGATTTCAGCCGCGCGCCACACGGTTTCGGGAACCGGGCTTTGGGAAGGAAGGGGGGATGAGCCGCTGACTAGCCGGCGCCGAAGCTTTTGACCAGGGAACCGACGGTCATGTACCAGCCGTCGACCAGCACGAAGAAGATGATCTTGAACGGCAGGGCGATGATGACCGGCGGCAGCATCATCATGCCCATGGACATGAGAATCGATGCGACGACCATGTCGATGATCAGGAACGGCACGAACAGAAGAAAGCCGATCTCAAACGCGCGTTTCAGTTCGGAAATCATGTAGGCCGGGA
>DNMS01000420.1:8482-8987 GCA_003488105.1 Rhodospirillaceae bacterium | reverse complement strand
TCATATAGGCCGGGACCAGCACCCGCATGGGCATGTTCGTGCGGGCTTCTTCGTCGGGAACGCGCGCAATCTGGGTGAACAGCAACAGATCGCGTTCACGGACGTGGGTCATCATGAAGTCACGGAACGGCAGGATGGCCCGGTTGAAGCCTTGAAGTTCGTCCAGATTGCCCTGAATTACCGGACTGATGCCGGTTTCCCAGGCTTTCTCGAAGGTCGGCTGCATGATGAACAGGGTCAGGAACAGAGCCAGCCCGACCAGCACCTGGTTCGGCGGCGTTTGTTGCGTGCCCATGGCCGTGCGCAGGAACGACAGCACGACGATGATGCGCACGAAGGATGTGACCATGATGAGGATCGAGGGTGCGACGCTAAGCACCGTGATCAGCAGCAGCATCTGGATGATGCGGCCCGTGGTGTCGCCGCCCTGGTCGCCCAGGTCGAGGGAGATCGATTGCGCGAGTGCCGGCGGGCTGAGAAGGGACAGCCCCAAGTAGATCGCGCA
>DNMS01000420.1:7976-8329 GCA_003488105.1 Rhodospirillaceae bacterium | reverse complement strand
GGGACAGCCCCAGGTAGATCGCGCAGGCCGCGCCGATCACCGCCAGGATCATCACCAGGGGATGGGCGAGAGGATTGCGCCGCCGCCGCGTGAAGATGCGCCGCATCTGCCCGTCGTTCGTCATGACTGGGCCTCTGCGCCTTCGCCGGCGGTGGCCAGCGCCTGCCTGAAGTCCGTCCCGGGACCGGCGATGCCGGTTTCGATGAGCAACTCTGAGGTGGGGCCGACCAGCAGCAGATGTTCCGTGTCGTCGCGGCGGACCAGGATCAGGCGACGGCGGCCGTCAAGAGGGGTTACTTCCACGATGCCCAGGCGCCGATTGCTGGCGCGCTTGATGGCGGCGGCCGGAAAGC
>DNMS01000420.1:7102-7717 GCA_003488105.1 Rhodospirillaceae bacterium | reverse complement strand
TTGATGGCGGCGGCCGGAAAGCCCCAACCGGCGCGCCGCGCCATGGCGGCAAGCAGCGCGATCAGGCCGATCACGAAAATCAGCGCGAGGATGAAGCGGAAATAACCGCTCATGTCCATGTCCATGGCTCTATTCCTTGCCCGTTTCACCGTCGGCCGGGCTGAGACCGGCGCCGGCGCGGATTTGATCTTCGAGACGGTTGAGATCCGAGACCATCTTTTCCAGGCGCAGGCGGATGCTGTCCGGATCCGACGACGCGAGCGCCATGGTGCGCACGTTTTGGCAGATCCAGGCGACCCGGTCCCCCAAGGGTGTCATGTCCAGCAACTCGCCGCCCGCAAGGGCCCGGCGAGCGTTCAGGATCATGGCTTCGACCTCAGTCATGGCCGATTCCAAGGACGCGGGGGGGGCATTGCCGCCGTCTGTGTTGTCGTGATCGCTCATGGCTGGGTATCTCCCATCCATTCGCGCACGATGTCTTCGCGGCTTTTCCCGGCGAGTTCGTCGGCGCCGTTGGCCCGGTAAAGATAAATCAAAATCTCGGCCACGGCGGCGAAGGCCTCCACGGGGATTTCTTCTTCCATGTCGATCGTGGCAAGAAGCTGAGCAAGGTCG
>DNMS01000420.1:0-6874 GCA_003488105.1 Rhodospirillaceae bacterium | reverse complement strand
CGTCCTCGCGCACCTTGATGCCGTTGGCGAAGGCGATTTGCAAAATCTGTTCGGCCAGACGGCCGCGCCCGCCCGCCACCACGGTGGGCGCCATGCCCGGCAGGGCCCCTTCGGCCAGGGCCACGGCGAGCGCATCCTTGGTTGCCGGAATGCGCTGGAAGTTCGCTTGCGGACCGTCGTTATCGGTCGGGTCTTTGGGGGTATCTGCGTTCACGTGCCGCTGGTCCCGTTCGCGTGGCAAGGCCTGATGGGTCGGCAAGAATTGCCGGATTCGCCTGATCCTAACGGCCCCCGGTTTAACAAATGATTACAGCAGGGCCGGTTTTCCGTTTCGGAATCAGACGTTTAATGGTTGGCAATCGGGCGATTGCGGCGGAACCGGACGTGCTTAATAGGTTGTTAAGGAACCCGGCAGATAATGCCTAGCAGGACGGTTTCCGGGGCTTGTGATGCTCACCGGAGCCAGGGGACAACGGATTAATTCCGCTAGACAAGGGACCGCGCGCAGATGGATCTGACCCTCTTCGCAGCTGTTAAGAAACGCCTTAACTGGCTTGGCCAACGCCAGGAAATCCTCGCCCAGAACATTTCCAATGCGGATACGCCCGACTACAAGGCGAAGGATCTCAAGCCATATGCCTTCCGCGATCTGCTGCGCAAGGAATCGGCGCAGTTGAACATGGTCGTGACGGAGCCCGGACAGCTCGGCGGCCGGCGCAAACGCATCCGCGATTTCTTTGTCGAAGAGCCGCGCCATCCCTATGAGACGGCGCCCAACGGCAACTCGGTGGTCCTCGAGGAACAGATGGGCAAGGTGGCGGAGACACAAACCACCCACCGTCTGACCACGGAACTCTACAAAAAGCACATGGAGATGCTGAAAGCCGCCAGCCGCGGACGCTAGGCGGTCGTTACGCCCGGAGGCGGGCGGACATTAAATTCGGGCCGCAAAGGCCACAGGCGAACCTGGAACGGGAACTTCGACAGAACGTCGTCCAAACCAAAGCCGCCGGACATAGGAAGAACCCTTGCCCGGATAAAGATCAAGGAGGCGAAAGCCCCGATGGACGACATTATCAAGACCATCCGCATTTCCAGCGCCGGGATGCGCGTGCAGGGAACGCGCCTTCGCGTGATCTCACAAAACATCGCCAACGCGGACAGCTTGCCGCAACGCCCCGGCGACGATCCTTATCGGCGCAAGCTGGTGACCTTCAAGAACGAATTGGATAAGTCCGTCGGCGTTGACACGGTGCACGTCAACCGCCTGCACAAGGACATGTCCGACTTCGGCAACAAATATGATCCGTCTCACCCCGCCGCCGACAAGGACGGCTATGTGAAGACACCCAACGTCAACACGATGATCGAAATGATGGACATGCGCGAGGCGCAGCGGTCCTACGAAGCCAATCTGAACCTGATCAAGTCGTCGAAAACGATGTTGAACAGCGTCATTGACGTGCTGCGCAGCAACTAGCCGGCACGGAAATTCAGGTCCCAACGCGGACCGGGCCCAACGGGCCTAGAACGGGAGCATAACAATGAGCGTGAACGCCGATTTCAATATTCATCAGGCCTTGAACGCCTATCAGCGGGCGGCCCGCCAACAGATTTCCGGCACGCGGGATGATGCGGCGCCGATGGCCAAGGCAAACGAGGAGTTCGGCGACCTTGTGCGCAGCGCCATCATGGAAGCCCGCAAGATCGGGGAGACGTCGGAAAAATTGTCCATCGACGCGATCAACGACCGCGCCGACATCACCCAGGTGGTGACCGCCGTGGCCGAGGCCGAAATGACCCTGCAGACCGTGGTCAACGTGCGGGACAAGGTTTTGGAAGCCTACAACGATATCATTCGGATGCCGGTGTAGCGCCATCGGTCTACGGCGTCGGGAGCAGTCCAGATGAACGAAGTGGATGTTATCGACGTCGGCCGCAACGCCATGTGGGTGGTCATCAAGGTGGCCGGCCCGATTATGTTTCTGGGGCTGATCAGCGGTCTTATCATCGCCCTGTTTCAGGCGCTCACGACGATCCAGGAAATGACCCTGACCTTCGTGCCGAAGATCATCGTCATCTTCATCGCCATCGTCGTCCTGCTGCCGTTCATGATCAACACGGTCACGACCTTCGCAGACACCCTGTTCGACCGAATTTCGGCGCTATAGGCGGCGAAGGGCGGCGGATATGCTCGAAGAACTCCTCAAACTCAACGTTTTCGCATTTTTGCTGGTTCTGTCGCGCGTCGGCGCCATGATGGCCATTCTGCCGGGCATCGCGGCGGCTTATGTCAGCGCACGCATCCGCATCGTCCTGGCGACTACCGTCGCCGTTGTCATGACGCCCGTGTTGGCGGAGAACCTGCCGGCGCCCCCCGAAAGTCCCTATGTTTTGTTCCTGCTGCTTGCCGGCGAAATCATCGTCGGCCTGTTTCTCGGCGGGATCGCGGTCATTCTGATCGGTGCCCTGCAAACCGCGGGGACTTTGATCGCGCTGTTCGCGGCCATGGCCAATGCCCTGGTTCAGGATTCGATTACCGAACAGCAAAGCTCCGTCATTTCCAACATGTTGACCATCGGCGGGCTGGTGATGATCTTCGTCACGGACAGCCATCATGTGTATTTCACGGTGGTTGCCGATTCCTACGCCCTGTTCGTGCCCGGCGAGGGTGTGTCGACCGGCGACATGGCGCTGATGTTGGCGCGTCGGGTCGCCGACAGCTTTGCGTTGGGGTTTCAGCTGTCCATCCCGTTCCTGGTCATCGCCATGGTCTATTACATCGGGCTCGGTGTTCTTGGCCGTCTGATGCCTCAGTTGCCGGTGTTCTTCTTCGGGCTGCCAGTGCAGGTCACGGTCCAGATCGGTGCTCTCATGATCGTGTTCTCGTCGATCATGCTGGTGTTTCTCAATCATTTCCAACAGGGGTACGCCGTCTTCACGGGCTAGGGCCCGGATCGACGGCAGGGACACATGGCAGAAGAAGACGACTCACAAAAAACAGAAGAGCCGACCGGCAGGAAACTTTCCAAGGCCCGTGACGAAGGTCAGGTCGCCCAATCTCAGGAAATCAAGAGCCTGATGATCCTGATCGGCGGCGTGGGGATGCTGATGTTCCTGGCGCCGGCCATGGCCCGTGATATCACCCTGATCGGCCGGCGGTTCATCGGGGCCTCCTACTCGATCCCGATGGATTTCGAACATCTGCGCCTGTTGTTCTCCAGGGTTGCGATGGATGTCGGGGTGATTCTCGCCCCCACCATGGCGATGTTCGTGGTTTTGGCGATCGTTGCCAACGTTGGCCAGTTCGGCCTTATCTGGTCGACCAAGAAAATTCAGCCGAAACCAAGCAAAATCAATCCCTTGAGTGGCTTCAAGCGGCTGTTCTCCAGCCAGGGCCTGATGGAATTTGCGAAAGGCATTCTCAAGCTCTCCCTGGTCGCGACGGTGGCGTTCGGGCTTGCCATTCCCATGTTGCACGATCTGGAAATGATGCCCGCGATCTCCACATCCGCGGCCCTTCACCGCATTCACGAGATCGCCATCATCATGGCCCTCGCGACCATCGGGGTGATGGGGTTTATCGCGGCGCTCGATTACATTTACCAGCGCGCGACCTTCATGAAGCAGATGCGGATGTCCAAGACCGAGATCAAGGACGAGCACAAGCAGACCGACGGGGATCCCCAGATCAAGGCGCGAATCCGCCAGATCCGGATGGAGCGCGCCCGCAAGCGCATGATGGCGGCCGTGCCCAATGCCGACGTGGTGATCACCAACCCGACCCACTTCGCGGTCGCCTTGGAATACAAGATGGAAACCATGCCCGCCCCCAAGGTGATTGCCAAAGGACAGGACCTGGTGGCGCTTAAAATCCGCGAAATCGCCGAGGCAAACGAGATCACCATCGTTGAAAACGCGCCGTTGGCGCGGGCTCTCTACGCTTCCGTGGAACTGGACGAGGAAATCCCGGCGGAACACTTCAAGGCGGTCGCCGAGGTCATCGGCCACGTCATGCGGCTCAAGGGTAAGCTGCCCCATTAACGGGTCCGGCGGCCTTTGGCCCTCGGGGGCCGCGTCCCGGCAGCGAGCGCTGTTGACAGGGGCCGTTCAGTGGTAATCCTGTCACCGGAAGCGGGCCGCCTTGGGCGGGCCCGTCGTCATTGCCGGGCCTCGACATCGAAATCATGAAGCACAGAATGCCCCACGTCCTGAACGCCGGTGCGGCCCTGTTGGGGGTCGCGGCCGGGCTGATGTTCGGGCTAGATGCCGGTTGGGCGTTGCCCGCGGGCGGCGTGCTGACGGCGGCGGCGCTGGGGCTTCTGGCGGCGTCCTGGCGCATGGGCCGCAAGGCGCCGGCCCGGCCGTCCGGCGGGCCCATGGCGGAATTGATCCAGATGGCCGCCGGATCGTCAGGCGAGGGGCTTCTGATCGCCACCTGGGACGGCGTCGGCATGTATGCCAACAGCGCCTTCCGGGATTTGTTTTTCCTGGATGGCGATCTGGGGCCGACCAGCCTGCTGGACAAGGTTGAACGCGCGCTCGACAGCCAGGGCCGATCTCAGGACGTGTTCCGCAAGCTGCGGGCCGCCGCCGCCGACGGCACGCCCGCCGGTGGGGAGGTCATCTGCCGCCGCCGCGACGGCAAGCCCGCGTGGCGGCGCCTGCGCATGGAGCCCTTCGGCGAGGACGGCATCGGCGCCGGGGCCGGGGAGGGAGCCTCCCGCTACGTGCAATGGCGGGCCCAGGACATTACCGAGGAAAAGCGCCAGACCGCGACCCGCCAATCGGCGGAGGCGCGCCGCGCCGACCTGCTCGACGGTCTGCCCGTGGGGGTGTTTTCCGTCGATGGCCGCGGGCGCATCGTCTATGCCAACTCCTGTCTGGCGGAATGGCTCGGCGTCGACCGCGTGGCCATGGGCGGCAAGCCGTTCGCCGAGTTCGTGGTTTCCGCCAGCCCCGTGAACGGCAATGGCGGCGGGGACGACGATGGCGACGACACCCAGGGCGACCACGGCCTGGTCACCCTGCGCGCCGCCGACGGCACGGAATTCACGGCCTCGCTGCTGCAAAGCCATCGGGAAACCACGGACGGCACGCTGGTCTATACGCGCTCCATCCTGCTGCGCGACATGGCCTGGGCGGAGGACGGGGGGGCGACCGGCCTGGGCCCGGCCAAGCGTCTGCGCTTCCTGTTCGACGACGCGCCCGTGGCCATCGCGTTGCTCGATGGGCTGGGCAAGGTCATGGACTGCAACCGCGCGTTCCTGACCCTGGCGGGCGCCCACCGCGACATGGTCGCCGGCCGGCCCTTCGCCGAACGCCTGCTGCCCGAGGACCGCGACGTGGTCGCCTCGGCCCTGTCCGACGTCATCATGGGCCGGGTGCGGGCGACCCAGACGGAAATCAGGTTGGCCGCCCCCGGCGGGCGGCAGGCGGCGGCGACGCTGTTCGCAAGCCGCATGGAAGACGACGCGGGCAACATTACCGGCTTGGTCCTGCACTTCATCGACACGACCGAACAGAAGAACCTGGAAATCCAGTTCGCCCAGTCGCAGAAGATGCAGGCCGTGGGCCAACTCGCGGGCGGCGTGGCGCATGATTTCAACAACCTGCTGACCGCCATGATCGGCTTCACGGACCTGCTGCTGGAACGCCACGGGCCGGGCGACCCGTCGTTCAACGACCTGCAGCAGATCAAGCAGAACGCCCACCGCGCGACCAATCTGGTGCGCCAATTGCTTGCCTTCTCGCGCAAGCAAAACCTGGAGCCGGACCTGCTCGACCCGGAAGACGCCATCAACGACCTCTCCAACCTGCTGCGCCGGCTTCTGGGCGAGACGGTCAAACTGAAACTGGAACATGAACGGGGTGCGGGGCGCATCCTGGCCGACCGGGGGCAGTTCGATCAGGTCATCATCAACCTGGCCGTCAACGCCCGCGACGCCATGGCCGAGGGCGGGCCCCTGGTGATCCGCACCTTCCGCCGCGACCTGGAACGCCCGATGCAGCAGTCGGGTGAAGTCATCCCCGTCGGCTCCTACCTGGTGATCGAGGTCGAGGATAAGGGCACCGGCATTCCCAAGGACGTGCTCGACCGCATTTTCGAGCCGTTTTTCTCGACCAAGGAAGTGGGCCAGGGCACGGGCCTGGGCCTGTCCACCGTCTACGGCATCATCCATCAGTCGGGCGGCTATGTGACCGTGGAAAGCCATATCGGCCGTGGCACCACGTTCCGCCTGCTGTTCCCCCGCGCCGACGAGGACGCCCGCGCGCGGCGCGCCGCGGCAGCGCTGACGGACGAGACCGTGCCTACGGCGGCCGGCGCCAAGGGCAAAGGTAAGGGTGAGGGCGCCGGCNNCCGTCCGGCTGCCGCGCACGCTGACTCCCAGATCGGCGCCCGACTCGGTGCCCGGGGAGAGCGCCTCCGGCGGAGTGGCCGAAGCCCGCGTGCTGCTCGTGGAGGACGACCCTCAGGTTCGCAAGGTCAGCCAGGACCTGCTCCAGTCGGCCGGGCTGAAGGTCGTGTCCGCGTCGTCCGCTCGGGAAGCGCTGCAGATCTTCGAGGCGTCCGCTGCCCGCGACACCGGCTTCGACGTCGTCGTCACCGACGTGGAAATGCCCGGCATGAGCGGCACGGAGCTCGTCGTCGAGCTGCGGCTGCGAGCCGGATCGCTGCCGGTCGTGGCGATGATATTGGGCATGGTCGGCATTCCGCCCGATGGGATCGGGCTGGTGCTGGGGGTCGACCGGCTGCTCGACATGTGCCGCACCGCGCTGAACGTAACCGGCGATCTGGTCGCGGCGACGGTGATCGCGGCGGGTGAGGAGGACCAGCCATGATAGCGAGGATGGCGGCGGCGATCGTGGCGCT
>DNMS01000102.1:5163-5452 GCA_003488105.1 Rhodospirillaceae bacterium | reverse complement strand
AGGAAATGCTGATCACCGTCGACCGCGACATCACCGACGTGCCGGCGGTTCTGAGGACCTTCCGCACGGACCTACCGTCGCCCCGCCAGATTTCCGTGTCCTTTCCGCCGTCGCAGGCCCATTCGGGCCAGATCATCGCCGCCATGCAGGACGCGGGCTATGTCATCACCAACCTCACGACCAAGGAAGCGGCGCTGGAAGACGTGTTCCTTCGCCTGACGTCCGGCGGCCCCACGGACGGCGACCGGGCGGCCGCCGGGCAATGACCCGCCGTGGCCTGCGGCGGCCT
>DNMS01000102.1:2564-5026 GCA_003488105.1 Rhodospirillaceae bacterium | reverse complement strand
GGCGGCTCGCCGTTCTGGCGTTTTGCGGGCTGCTTGCGGCCTGCGCCGTGCCGCTGACCTATCCGGCGGGACCGGCGGCGACCAAACCTCATTTCCTGATGGACTGGTTCGTCGCCCGCGACGGCATCCGTATGACCGTGCGGTCATGGAAGCCCCCGGGCCCGGCCAAGGCCGTCGTCGTGGCGCTGCACGGGTTCAACGATTATTCCAATTTCTTTGCTGAACCCGGCGCCTGGCTGGCGGACCACGGGGTCGCGTCCTACGCCTATGATCAGCGGGGCTTCGGCGACGGTATCGGGATCGGCCTATGGGCGGGGACGAACGCCTACGTCCACGACCTTGCGGATTTCACGGCCCTGGTGCGCCGGACCCATCCGGGGGTTCCGGTCTATGTGCTGGGCGAAAGCATGGGCGGCGCCGTCGCCCTTGTCGCCGGGGCGGGCCCGGCGGAAACCCGGCCCAAGGCCGACGGCATGATCCTGGCCGCTCCCGCCGTCTGGGGCCGCGCCGCCATGGCTTGGTACGAACGGGGCGCGCTATGGCTCACGGCCCATACCATCCCGACTTTTCGGCTGTCGGCCCAGGGCCTCAATATTCAGCCGTCGGATAACATCGACATGCTGCGTGCGCTTGGCCGCGACTGGCGGGTCATCAAGCGTACGCGGGTCGAAACCATTTATGGCTTGGTCGGGCTGATGGACCAGGCACTGGCCGCGGCCCCTGAATTTTCCGAAAAGGCGCTGATCCTTTACGGCGCCAAGGACGACATCATTCCCGGCCGGCCGACGTTCGAGATGGTGCGCCGCCTTCCGGCCGCGGCCCGGGATCGCCAGATCTTCGCGCTCTACGACGGCGGCTATCACATGCTGCTGCGCGATCTCAACGCCGAGGTGGTGTGGCGCGACATCCTGGCCTGGATCGAAAACGCCCAGGCGCCCCTGCCGTCCGGCGCGGACGGGCGGGCGGCCCGGGTGCTTAAGAAATCGCCTTAACGGTCAACAGCCGGCCGTGCATTTGCCGGCCCCGTCGAACGACATGGTGTTGCCGCTCAGGGGCACGTGCACCGGCACCTTGGCCGCCTTGATGAAGGTCAGGGTCCGTTTGCCGACGACCTTGCCGCCTTCGGTCCCCGTCTCGTTGGCGTGGGACGCGATGACCGACGCCGGCTTGATCAGGTCGTTGATGACATAGGCGGCTTCCATCGGGCCGGTGGTATAGGTGTCGCCGATGTTCATGACCACCAGTTTCGCCTGGTACTGGTCGCCGACCACGGTCTTCTGTTCCGCCGTCACCCCCGTGTCGCCGGAAAGATAGGTGACCAGGCCGTTGGAAAAGGTCAGCACGTAGCCCGTGGGCGGCCCGGCATAGGCGGTCAGCCCCGCCGCATCCAGCATCTTGCCCAACTCGCCGCCGACCATGGCACCGGCGACGCCGTTGGAATGGGCCGCCGGCACGGTGGTGATGGTGACGCCGCCGACGGTGGTCGAGGCGCCGAAGCGCACCAGCACGGATCTCTTGGGGTCCCCGCCCAGCGCCTTGAGCTTGCTGGCGAAGAATTTGGGCATTTCCGATCCGGTGACGATCTTCGCCCCCGTGGCGATGGCGATATTGGCGGCGTTGGTATGGGGCGTCGCCTTGGCCGAGACGTCGGGCTTGGCGCAGGTGCCGGCTCCGGGCGCGGGCAGGTGGCGGTCGCCCGCGTGGTCGCCGTGCATATGGCTGACCAGGACGGCGTCGATCTTGCCCAGGCGCGAGTCGTTGCCTCCGGCGACCGTGCGGCCTGGATCGTACAGCAGCCGCGTGCCGTCCGGGTCTTCCAAAATCAGGGCGCGGTCCTGGCGGCAGAACTCGCCTGCATGGCTTCCCAAGGATGTGATCTTGACCTCGGCGGCCTGGGCCGGGGCGGCGGTGACGGCGGTGGTGCCGGCAAGGAGTGCCGCGCTTAAGGTTAGGGCGCGGGAAATGGTGATGCCTGTCATGATTCGGTCCTCCCAAATGGCGCGCACCGCGCCGGACATGACCAGCGCGGGCGGCGGATGCGGGAAAGTGTGCCGTGGAACGAAGAGCCGCGCAACGCCGATCACCGGCGGCCGCAGACCGCCCCCCGGCGGCGCTAGCGGACGAGAATTTCGACCCGCCGGTTGCGCGGCTCCGGCACCTCGTCCGCGGTTTTGATCAGGGGGTCGTACTCGCCGTGGGAAACGGCGGAAATGACTTCGGCGGAAACCCCCTCGGCGATCAGGGCCGCGCGTACGGCATCGACGCGGGCCAGGCCGATGCGGGCGTTCAGTTCGGCGGCGCCGACCCGGTCCGTATGGCCGACCACGCTGATCCGCACGGCGCGGCGGCTGCGGATATCGGTGATCGCCTGGGCCAGGGCCTCGCGGGCGGCCGGGCTCAGGGCGTCGCTGCCAGTATCGAAATACAGCAGGTAGCTTTTCGGCGGGGCCGGCTGGGCGGCG
>DNMS01000102.1:1369-2386 GCA_003488105.1 Rhodospirillaceae bacterium | reverse complement strand
GGCTGGGCGGCGATGGCGCCGGCGAACATGTTCTGGATGTCCGTCTCCGAATAGGCGGCGACGGCGCCGAGCGTACCGGCCGCATCGACGCCGACGCCGGTGTTTTCCTGGTCCAGGGTCTGGCGGTCCGATCCGGCGGTGACGACGACCTGGCCGACGTCGCCGTTGGGATCGGCCTGCAGGACGACCAGGGTGTCGGGCGGGCCGCTGGAGGCGGCGGCCGCGATCATCAAGGCTAGGGCGACGAGAAATTCAATCATCTGGGGGCCTCATGGGCTTGCCGCCGGGGCGGTTATTGAACCGGTTTGACCTTGAGCAGGAACTTGGTGCCGCGGATGCCGATGGTCATGCTCGGCGTCGCCACGCTGACCTGTTCGGGCGCGATGGCGCCGATCTTGCCGGACAGATAGCTCAGGGTGCCGTGCAGGACCTGCATGCCGAAGCCCAGCTTGTTGGCCTGCGGCTCATAGACGAAGCGGTCGATCCGAAGGCGGCTGTTCTCCCCCAGGCTCAAGGTCGTGCTGTCGTTCAAGGAAATACCGATTCCGCCGTCGGCGCCGGTCGAGACATCGTCGTTCAGAAAAATGTCGGCGCCGACCTGGGGCGTGACCTTGCGATCCCCCTGCCCGATGGTGGCGGTGCCGATGACTTCCTTGACGATGCCGATGGGCGCCGTATCCGACGCCTGGGCGGTGGCGGACAGGCCGAAAATCAGGGACAGGGCGAAAAGGCAGCGCATGCAGGGCTCCTATTTTTGCTCTCTGTCCTCCTCCCGCACCCACAAAAGCCCGTGGTGGCGGAAAAGGGAAGCGTTTTCATGAATGCACCGCGGTATGGGAGCGCCCAAGGGAAGCTTGCCATACGCCGAACCTTGGGGGTATGACCCACCCCTTCGCGCCAGCGCCGCAGCAACGCCAGAAAATCCTCATTATTCGTCTGCAAATAGTTCCTTGAGATAGCGCTCGGGGTTGGCAAGGTAACCGCGTAGCACTTGGACGTGTTGAATGTCGTCGAAGC
>DNMS01000102.1:0-1229 GCA_003488105.1 Rhodospirillaceae bacterium | reverse complement strand
TGAATGTCGTCGAAGCTGATGGGGTCGATTGTCTGACCGGTGAATTCAAGAACGTCCGCACCTGGATAGCTCATCAGGATTGGCGAATGGGTGGCGATGATTATCTGGGCGTTTCCCGATTTTTCCCAAAAGCGGAGCAGTCGAAGAAACTCCAACTGGCGCATCGGCGATAAAGCGTTTTCCGGTTCATCCAACAGATACATGCACCGCTCGGACGTTCCAAACCGATTTGAAAAAACGTCCATGAACGACTCGCCGTGGCTGCGATGGCCGAGTTTCCCGCCTGGCGCCGTCGGGCTGCCCTCATCGTCGATGTATCGCGCGACATCGGCGAACGTATCTGCGCGGAAGAAGAAGCCCTTCGAAACCTTTGGTAGCCATGACGGCCGGATCGCCTTGGCAAGGGTGGCGTCGGTTGTATCGGCGGTATAATGCAGTTGATGATTGATGTCGCCGCCACCTGTCGCGAAGCCGCAGAGCTTGGCAATCGCCTGGAGGATAGTCGATTTCCCCGTGCCGTTTTCGCCCACGAACAGGGTAACGGCATTGGGAAACTCAAGAGAGAAATCGTCGACAAGCAGATCGGGAAACCGCGTGAATGGAAAAGTCTCTCGATCTGTTTTTTCCGGCAACAGCGAGATACGTTTGAGGAAGGGAGCGGAAAGCGGTGCCTTTGCACTCATTTGAAATCATCTTGAATTGGGGGAAAGTCTATTTTTGGCAAGGCAATGGGCCTTCCTTCAGCATCGACGAGTTCTACTTGGTCTTCAAGCATCTGCCTCATGAATTCGATGGAAAGCTCACAAGCCTGGGCCTCGTCAACGCCGAAAATCAGGAAAGGCTTCTCCCGAAAATATGGGCAGAACACGCGGCAAAAATAGCCACGATCTTCGTCGTAATCTGGGTAGGTGGCCCGCAGTGAAAAGGGAGCAACGTTTCCGTCACTCCCTTTCGCGAAGGCGGAGAAATCGAGGATAAAGTCGTTCAGTTGTTCCATGTGTCCAGCGGCGGCAATCGATCCAGCGGAACACCTTTTAGACATGCGGCATACCGTTCATTCGCTGTCGTGTAGCATCGTTGCGCTGCTTGCTTGCCGCGTGCCCTCTCAATTGCTCTGCACTTGGGAATATCTACTTCGTAGTGTAGATACTCGCACTGGTCATTGTCACCTCCATCGTTGTCCGCCCTCTGTCCAGATGCCTGTTTTTTGATCTGCTCCTGTTGTGAGT
>DNMS01000346.1:8783-11617 GCA_003488105.1 Rhodospirillaceae bacterium | reverse complement strand
GGCGTGTTCTTCGATCACGACAAGGGCAAGACCCATTCGTCGGGCAAATACCTGTTCGCCGCCCGCGTGATTCCTTACCGCGGTTCCTGGTTGGACTTTGAATTCGACGCCAAGGATTTGATCTACGTGCGCATCGACCGCCGCCGCAAGCTGCCGGTGACGACGCTTCTGATGGCGCTCGACAACGACCCGACGGAACTGCTGCGCGAGAAGCGGGCCGAAGAAGGCAAGCCCCTCGATTCTCAGGAAGTCTTCGGCATGTCGACCGAAGACATCCTGGCCTACTTCTATGACAAGGTCGTGTTCGAGCAGGTCAAGGACGGCTGGAAGACGCCGTTGGCCGCCGAACGCATGAAGGGCCAGAAGCTGACCAGCGATCTGGTCAACGCCAAGACCGGCAAGGTTGTGCTTGAAATCGGCACCAAGATGACCGCGCGCACCATTGCCAAGCTGGAATCCTCCAAGGTTGAGGAAATCCTGGTGCCGGCGGAAGACCTGATCGGCCGCTACATCGCCGAGGACCTCATCAACGAGGAAACCGGCGAGGTTTACATCGAGGCCGGCGAGGAAATCACCGAGGAAGTCCTGGCCTCCTTCGCGGAAGCCAAGATCACCAAGGTTCCGACCTTGTCGATCGACCACATCAACGTCGGTCCCTACATGCGCAACACGCTCGCCGTGGACAAGAACTCGTCCCGCGAGGAAGCACTGATCGACATCTACCGGGTCATGCGCCCGGGTGAGCCGCCGACGCTGGATACCGCCGAAGCCTTGTTCAAGGGGCTGTTCTTCGATTCCGAACGCTACGATCTGTCGGCCGTCGGCCGCGTCAAGATGAATGCGCGCCTGGGGTTCGAGACCGAGGACACGGTTCGCGTCCTGCGTCGTCAGGACATCCTTGAAGTCGTGCGCACCTTGCACGAACTGAAGGACGGCCGCGGCGAAATCGACGACATCGATCACCTCGGTAACCGCCGGGTGCGCTCGGTCGGCGAACTGATGGAAAACCAGTATCGCATCGGCCTGCTGCGCATGGAGCGCGCGATCCGCGAGCGTATGTCGTCCGTCGATATCGACACCGTCATGCCGCACGATCTGATCAACGCCAAGCCGGCCGCCGCCGCGGTGCGCGAGTTCTTCGGCTCGTCGCAGCTGTCGCAGTTCATGGATCAGACCAACCCGCTGTCGGAAGTGACCCACAAGCGGCGTCTGTCGGCCCTCGGGCCGGGCGGTCTGACCCGCGAACGCGCCGGCTTCGAAGTGCGCGACGTTCACCCGACCCATTACGGCCGCATCTGCCCGATCGAAACGCCGGAAGGCCCGAACATCGGTCTGATCAACTCCCTGGCCACCTATGCCCGGGTCAACAAATACGGCTTCATCGAAACCCCGTACCGCAAGGTCGAGGCCGGTAAGGTCGCCTCCGACGTCGTGTACATGTCGGCCATGGAAGAAGGGCGCTACGTGATCGCCCAGGCCAACGCCGACCTGGACAAGAACGGCAAGTTCGTCGACGACCTGGTCAGCTGCCGCAAGGGCGGGGACTTCGTCATGGTCCGCCCGGAAGACATCGATTACATCGATGTCTCGCCGAAGCAGCTTGTCTCGGTCGCCTCGGCGCTGATCCCGTTCCTGGAAAACGATGATGCCAACCGCGCGCTCATGGGCTCGAACATGCAGCGTCAGGCCGTTCCGCTGATCAAGGCCGAAGCGCCTCTGGTCGGTACCGGCATGGAAGCACCGGTTGCCCGTGATTCGGGCGCCACCATCGTGGCGCGGCGCGGCGGCACCGTCGATCAGATCGACGCGACCCGCATCGTTGTCCACGCGGACGAGTCGGAAAGCACCAGTGCCGACACCGGTGTCGACATCTACTACCTGAACAAGTTCCAGCGTTCGAACCAGAACACCTATCTGCACCAGAAGCCTCTGGTGAAGGTCGGTGACCGGGTCGAAAAGGGCGATACCATCGCCGACGGCCCGTCCACGGACCTGGGTGATCTGGCCCTCGGCCGCAACGTGCTCGTCGCGTTCATGCCGTGGAACGGCTACAACTTCGAAGACTCGATCCTGATCAGTGAGCGCATCGTGAAAGACGACGTGTTCACCTCGATCCACATCGAGGAATTCGAAGTCATGGCCCGCGACACCAAGCTGGGTCAGGAAGAAATCACCCGCGACATTCCGAACGTCGGTGAAGAAGCCCTCAAGAACCTGGACGAAGCCGGCATCGTGTACATCGGCGCCGAGGTCGAACCGGGCGATATCCTGATCGGCAAGGTCACGCCGAAGGGTGAAAGCCCGATGACGCCGGAAGAAAAGCTTCTGCGCGCCATCTTCGGCGAAAAGGCATCAGACGTGCGCGACACCAGCTTGCGCCTGCCGCCGGGCGTCAACGGCACGATCGTCGAGGTCCGCGTGTTCTCGCGCCGTGGCGTCGACAAGGACGAACGTGCGTTGTCCATCGAACGCTCGGAAATCGAACGTCTGGCCAAGGACCGCGACGACGAACGCCGCATCCTGGAACGCTCCTTCGAAGCGCGCCTGACGGCGCTTCTGGTCAACCGTAAGGCCGCCGGCGGCCCGAAGGGCCTGAAGGCCGGCACCAAGCTGACCGACAACGTGCTGTCGCAGTACACGGTCGGCCAACTGGCCCAGATCGTTGTCGAGAACGACAAGATCATGAAGGACGTCGAGGCCCTCAAGACTCAGTTCGAGGAAGACATCGCAAAGCTGCAGGAACGCTTCGACAACAAGGTCGACAAGCTGCAGCGCGGCGACGACCTGAGCCCGGGCGTCATGAAGATGGTCAAGGTCTTCGTTGCCGTGAAGCG
>DNMS01000346.1:0-8626 GCA_003488105.1 Rhodospirillaceae bacterium | reverse complement strand
AAGCTTCAGCCGGGCGACAAGATGGCCGGCCGTCACGGCAACAAGGGGGTCATTTCCAAGATCGTGCCGATCGAGGACATGCCGCACCTGGAAGACGGCACGCCCGTCGACATCGTGCTCAACCCGCTTGGCGTGCCGTCACGTATGAACGTGGGGCAGATTCTGGAAACCCACCTGGGCTGGGCCTGTGCCGGCTTGGGACGCCAGATCGGCGGCCTGATGGAGGAAATGCACGCGACCAACGGCGACAACAAGAAGCTGAAGGCGCTGCTCAAGGACATCTACGGCAACGACGTCTATAAGTCCGACATCGCCGACCTGACCGACGAAGAGGTCGCGGAGTTGGGCACCAACCTGACGTTCGGCGTGCCGATCGCGACGCCGGTGTTCGACGGTGCCCGGGAATCCGACATCGTCGAAATGCTGGAGAAGGCGGGTCTCGATTCCTCCGGTCAGATGGTCCTCATCGACGGGCGGACGGGCGAAACCTTCGAACGCAAGGTCACGGTGGGCTACATCTACATGCTGAAGCTCCACCATTTGGTCGACGACAAGATCCACGCGCGTTCCATCGGCCCGTACTCGCTGGTTACCCAGCAGCCGTTGGGCGGCAAGGCGCAGTTCGGCGGCCAGCGTTTCGGCGAAATGGAAGTCTGGGCGCTCGAAGCCTACGGCGCCGCCTATACGCTGCAGGAAATGCTGACCGTGAAGTCGGACGACGTGTCCGGCCGCACCAAGGTCTACGAAGCCATCGTCCGAGGCGACGACACCTTCGAAGCCGGGGTGCCGGAATCCTTCAACGTGTTGGTGAAGGAACTGCAGTCGCTCGGCCTGAACGTGGAAATGAACTAAGCGCACTGACGCGCACTCATTAGAGAACAAGCGTCATTTAGCGCTTTGAAGGAGAAGTAGACATGAACGAACTGATGCGCATCTTCGGGACGCCCGCGGCGACCCAGCAGTTCGACGAACTTAAGATCTCCATCGCTTCGCCGGAACGTATCCGGTCCTGGTCGTTCGGCGAAATCAAGAAGCCGGAAACGATCAACTACCGCACGTTCAAGCCGGAGCGGGATGGCCTGTTCTGCGCCCGCATCTTCGGTCCGATCAAGGATTACGAATGCCTGTGCGGCAAGTACAAGCGGATGAAGTACAAGGGCATCATCTGCGAAAAGTGCGGCGTGGAAGTCACTCTGCAGAAAGTCCGGCGCGAGCGCATGGGCCATATCGAACTGGCCTCGCCGGTCGCCCACATCTGGTTCCTGAAGTCGCTGCCGTCGCGCATCGGCTTGTTGGTCGACATGACCCTGAAGGATCTGGAACGGGTTCTGTATTTCGAGAACTACGTGGTGGTCGAACCCGGCCTGACGCCGCTCAAGCTGCACGAGATGCTGACCGAAGAGCAGTATCAGAACGCGGTCGATGAATACGGCGAGGATTCCTTCACCGCCGGCATCGGCGCCGAGGCCATTCGCGACATGCTGTCGTCGATTGATCTTGAGGAAGAACTGACCAACCTGACCATGGACCTGGAGGAAACCGGGTCCGAGGCCAAGCGCAAGAAGCTGGTCAAGCGTCTGAAGCTGATCGAGGCCTTCATCGCCTCCGAAGCGCGCCCGGAATGGATGATCCTGGAAGTCGTTCCGGTCATCCCGCCCGAACTTCGCCCGCTGGTGCCGCTCGACGGCGGCCGTTTCGCGACGTCGGATCTCAACGATCTGTACCGCCGCGTCATCAACCGCAACAACCGTCTGAAGCGGCTGATCGAACTGCGTGCCCCGGAAATCATCATCCGCAACGAAAAGCGTATGCTGCAGGAATCCGTCGACGCCCTGTTCGACAACGGCCGCCGCGGCCGCGCCATCACGGGGGCCAACAAGCGCCCGCTGAAGTCGCTGTCGGACATGCTGAAGGGCAAGCAGGGCCGGTTCCGCCAGAACCTGCTGGGCAAGCGCGTCGACTATTCCGGTCGTTCGGTCATCGTCGTCGGCCCGGAACTGCTGCTCCATCAATGCGGTTTGCCGAAGAAGATGGCGCTCGAACTGTTCAAGCCGTTCATCTATTCCAAACTTGAACTCTACGGCATGGCGACCACCATCAAGGCGGCCAAGCGCATGTTGGAAAAGGAACGTCCCGAAGTCTGGGACATCCTTGAAGAGGTCATCCGCGAACACCCGGTCATGCTGAACCGTGCGCCGACCCTGCACCGTCTTGGCATCCAGGCGTTCGAGCCGGTGCTGATCGAAGGCAAGGCCATTCAGCTTCATCCGCTGGTCTGTGCCGCCTTCAACGCCGACTTCGACGGCGACCAGATGGCCGTGCACGTGCCGCTGTCGCTTGACGCGCAGTTGGAAGCCCGGGTGCTGATGATGTCGACCAACAACATTCTCAGCCCGGCCAACGGCAAGCCGATCATCGTGCCGTCGCAGGATATCGTTCTTGGTCTCTATTACATGACCATGATGCGCGAAGGCGAGAAGGGCGAAGGCATGCTGTTCGGCGATGCCGGCGAAATCCAGCAGGCGCTGGACGCCGGCGTGATCAGCCTGCACGCCAAGATCACGGCGCGCTACCGCACCGTGGACGAGAACGGCGACCCTGTCGTTCAGCGTGTGGAAACCACGACCGGCCGCCTGATGCTGTCGGAAATCCTGCCGCGTAATCCCAAGATCAAGTTCGATCTGATCAACAAGGTGCTGACCAAGAAGGACATCACCACCCTGATCGACGAGGTCTATCGCTTCTGTGGTCAGAAGGAGACGGTGATCTTCTGCGACCGCATGATGACGCTGGGCTTTGGCTATGCGTGTCGCGCCGGCATCTCGTTCGGCAAGGACGACCTGGTGATTCCGAAGGAAAAGGAAAAGCTGGTCGCCGAGACCGAAGCACGGGCCAAGGAATTCGAAAAGCAGTACATGGACGGCCTGATCACCCAGGGCGAAAAGTACAATAAGGTTGTCGACGCCTGGGCCCAGTGCACGGACCGGGTCGCCGACGCCATGATGAAGGACATCTCGACGGAGCGCCCGGGCGAGCCCGTGAACTCGGTCTACATGATGGCCCACTCCGGCGCCCGTGGTTCGGCTGCTCAGATGAAGCAGTTGGCCGGCATGCGCGGCCTGATGGCCAAGCCGTCCGGTGAAATCATCGAAACGCCGATCATTTCCAACTTCAAGGAAGGCCTGACCGTGCTGGAATACTTCAATTCCACCCACGGTGCCCGTAAGGGGCTGGCCGACACCGCCTTGAAGACGGCGAACTCCGGTTACCTGACCCGCCGTCTGGTCGACGTCGCGCAGGACTGCATCATCGTCGATCACGACTGCGGCACCGATGGCGGCCTGACCATCAGCGCCATCGTCGAGGGCGGCGAAGTGATTTCGCCGCTGTCGGAACGGATCCTCGGCCGCACCGCGGCCGACGACATCCTGCACCCGACGACGGGCGATGTGATCGTGGCCAAGAACGAAATGGTCGTCGAAGAGCATTGCGCGGCGATCGAGGAAGCGGACGTGGAAACCGTGCGCATCCGTTCGGTCCTGACCTGCGAGCAGAAGGACGGTGTCTGTGGCAAGTGCTACGGCCGTGACCTGGCCCGCGGCACGACGGTGAACATCGGCGAAGCGGTCGGCGTCATCGCGGCTCAGTCCATCGGCGAGCCGGGCACCCAGCTGACCATGCGGACTTTCCACATCGGCGGCGCCGCCCAGCGCGGCACCGAGCAGTCAGCCATCGAAGCCTCGGCGGACGCCAAGGTCGAGCTGCGCAACTGCACCACGGTCAAGAATTCGGCCGGGGTCGAGGTCATCATGGCGCGTAACGCCGAACTTCTGTTGATCGACAACAAGAAGCGCGAACGGGCGCGTCACCGTATTCCGTACGGTGCCCGTCTGCTGGTCAAGGACAAGGCCAAGGTCGAACGCGGCGACAAGATGGCGGAATGGGATCCGTTCACCCTGCCGATCCTCACGGAAAAGGAAGGGACCGCCAATTACGTCGATCTGGTCGAAGGTCTGTCCATCACCGAGCGCATGGACGAAGCCACCGGCATCGCGTCCAAGGTCGTCATCGACTGGAAGCAGCAGCCGCGTGGTAACGATCTGAAGCCGCGCATCACCCTGCGCGACGACAAGGGCGAGGTCATCGCCCTGGATAACGGCCTCGAAGCCCGTTACTTCCTGTCGGTCGACGCCATCCTGTCCGTGGAAAACGGCCAACGCGTCTATGCTGGCGACGTGATCGCCCGCATCCCGCGTGAATCGGCCAAGACCCGCGACATCACGGGTGGTTTGCCGCGCGTCGCGGAATTGTTCGAAGCCCGCAAGCCCAAGGATCACGCGATCATTGCCGAAAACGAAGGCCGCGTGGAATTCGGCAAGGACTACAAGAACAAGCGCCGCATCCTGGTCGTGCCGACCGAGGACGGGGAAGAGCCCGTGGAATACCTGATTCCCAAGGGCAAGCACATCTCTGTCCAGGAAGGCGACTATGTGCGGATCGGTGATGCGCTCATGGACGGTAACCCGGTGCCGCACGACATTCTGCGCGTGCTGGGCGTTCCTGCCCTGGCGGAGTACCTGATCAACGAAATTCAGGACGTCTACCGCCTGCAGGGCGTGAAGATCGATGACAAGCACATCGAAGTCATCGTTCGTCAGATGCTGCAGAAGGTCGAAATCACCGAAGCGGGGGATACCACGCTTCTGGTCGGTGAGCAGATCGACCGGGTCGAAATGGACGAAGCCAACGTCCAGGCGTCGGCGCGCGGCGGCAAGCTGGCCCATGGGGAGCCCGTCCTTCAGGGCATCACCAAGGCCAGTCTGCAGACGCGGTCCTTCATCTCGGCGGCATCGTTCCAGGAAACCACCCGCGTGCTGACCGAGGCGGCGGTTTCCGGCAAGGTCGATCATCTGATCGGCCTGAAGGAAAACGTCATCGTTGGTCGCCCGATTCCCGCCGGCACGGGGGCGATCATGAAGAAATTCCGCGCCATTGCCACGGAACGGGACGACGATGCGGCCGCGATCGACGCGGAAAACAAGGAATCGGCCGCCCTGGCGGCCAGCGAAGCCGCGCAAACGGTCGACGCGGACTGATAACGGGATTCGATGCCTCCCCAAATCCCCGGGAATGGGGGCGGGGAGGCATCGCCGTTCTCTTTGTTACGGGCGGATTACCCTTGGATTTCCGCCGTTTTTTGCCGGATAATTAAATGCCGGTTTCCGCTTGACGGCGGGGGGGCGCGTCCATATAGTGCGCTCCACTTCGCAGGGGCCGGTGGTGGTGCCTCAAAAGGCTTGGAATTCCGGGCTTTTTAAGGCACTAAACGCGACCCTCGATGCGGCAAGTGTAGGGATGTTTTTTCCGAACGGCTCCTCAGGGCCGCCTCGTTTGAGGCCTTGAGGTTGTCGTTTTTGCCCTTTAAAGGGCAGCGCGCGGCGCCAGGGTGATCCCCACCCGAATAATTCAGGGGATCTGCTTCTGAGCGTCGTTTTCGTTGAAGAGACGTCTTTCGCGCCGGTGGCGCGCTGGGAAGTGCGGCGCACCGCAAGGGCGCTTAGGACATAACGAAGGTTTGGCCGGACCATGAGGTCCGGCGCGGCAAGGAATTGAGAAACGTATGCCGACGATTAACCAATTGATCCGCAAGCCGCGGAAGGCGCCCTCGACCTCCAACAAGGTTCCGGCGTTGAAGGCCTGCCCGCAAAAGCGCGGTGTCTGCACCCGTGTCTACACGACGACCCCGAAGAAGCCGAACTCGGCCCTTCGTAAGGTTGCCCGTGTGCGCCTGACCAACGGGTTCGAAGTCACCAGCTACATCCCGGGCGAGGGCCACAACCTGCAGGAACACTCGGTCGTCCTCATCCGTGGCGGTCGCGTCAAAGATTTGCCCGGTGTGCGCTACCACATCCTGCGTGGCGTTCTCGACACCCAGGGCGTTTCCGATCGCCGCCAGCGCCGTTCCAAATACGGCGCCAAGCGCCCGAAGTAAGGAGTTCGACTCATGTCCCGTCGCCATCGCGCAGAGAAACGTGAGATTCTTCCGGACCCCAAGTTCGGAGATCTGGTTCTGTCCAAGTTCACCAATAGCCTGATGTACCACGGCAAGAAGTCGGCCGCGGAGCAGATCGTCTACGGTGCCATGGATTTGATTGAAAAGAAGACGAGCAACGATCCGCTCAAGGTCTTCCATGAAGCGCTGGACAACGTGAAGCCGTCCATCGAAGTGCGCTCCCGCCGCGTTGGTGGTGCGACCTATCAGGTGCCGGTCGAAGTCCGCTCCGACCGTCGTCAGGCGCTCGCCATCCGCTGGTTGATCGACCATGCGCGCAAGCGTTCCGAAAACACCATGACCGAACGGTTGTCGGGCGAGCTTCTGGACGCCGCCAACAACCGTGGCGCCGCGGTGAAAAAGCGGGAGGACACGCACCGGATGGCAGAGGCCAACAAAGCCTTCTCCCACTATCGGTGGTAACCCCAGGGTTTATGGATTAAATACATGGCACGCCAAACTCCCCTCGATCGTTACCGTAATATCGGCATCATGGCTCACATCGATGCCGGCAAAACGACCACGACCGAACGCATCCTTTACTACACCGGCAAGTCCTACAAGATCGGCGAAGTCCACGACGGCAACGCCACCATGGACTGGATGGAGCAGGAGCAGGAACGCGGCATCACCATCACGTCCGCCGCGACCACGACCTTCTGGCGTGACCATCGCGTCAACATCATCGACACCCCGGGCCACGTCGACTTCACCATCGAAGTCGAACGCTCGCTGCGCGTGCTCGACGGTGCCGTCGCCGTGTTCGACTCGGTCGCCGGCGTTGAGCCGCAGTCCGAAACCGTGTGGCGTCAGGCCGACAAGTACGGTGTGCCGCGCATGTGTTTCGTCAACAAGATGGACCGTACCGGCGCCGACTTCTATCGCTGCGTCGATATGATCATCGACCGTCTGGGCGCCACGCCGATGGTGCTGCAGCTTCCGATCGGTTCCGAGGATAAATTCCTGGGTGTCGTCGACCTGGTGAAGAACCGGGCCATCGTCTGGAAAGATGAAAGCCTGGGCGCCGAATTTGAATACAAAGACATTCCCGCCGATCTGGCCGACAAGGCCGCGGAATACCGCGAAAAGCTCATCGAGCTTGCCGTCGATCAGGACGATGCGGCGATGGAAGCCTACCTTGAAGGCAACGAGCCCGATGCCGAGACCCTGATGAAGTGCATCCGCAAGGGCACCTTGGCCAACGCCTTTGTTCCCGTGCTGACTGGTTCCGCCTTTAAAAACAAAGGTGTGCAGCCGCTTCTTGATGCGGTGGTCGATTTCATGCCGGCGCCGACCGACGTTGCCGCCATCAAGGGTGTGGACGCCGACGACCCCGAAAAGGAAATCGAGCGCAACAACTCCGACAGTGAGCCCTTTGCGGCCCTGGCGTTCAAGATCATGAACGACCCGTTCGTCGGCAACCTGGGCTTTATCCGCATCTATTCGGGCAAGCTCGAAGCTGGCTCTTCGGTCATGAACACGGTCAAGGGTAAGCGCGAACGCGTCGGCCGGATGTTGCTTATGCATTCCAACAACCGTGAAGAAATCAAAGAAGCCTTCGCCGGCGATATTGTCGCCGTTGTCGGTCTCAAGGACACCACGACCGGCGATACGCTCTCCGATCCGTCGAACCAGGTTATCTTGGAGCGCATGGAGTTCCCGGAGCCGGTCATCGAAGTGGCCGTCGAGCCGAAGACCAAGGCCGACCAGGAAAAGATGGGTGTCGCCCTCAACCGCTTGGCTGCCGAGGATCCGTCCTTCCGCGTGACCACCGACCAGGAAAGTGGTCAGACGGTCATCAAGGGCATGGGTGAACTTCACCTGGAAATTTTGGTCGACCGCATGCGTCGCGAATTCAAGGTCGACGCCAACGTCGGTCAGCCGCAGGTCGCGTACCGCGAAACCATCAGCCGTGCAGCCGATGTGGACTATACCCACAAGAAGCAGACCGGCGGTTCGGGTCAGTTCGCGCGGGTCAAGATCAAGTTTGAGCCGATCCCCGAGGGCTTTGAGTTTGAAAACACCGTCGTCGGCGGCAACGTGCCCCGGGAATACATTCCGGGCGTCGAAAAGGGCCTCAAGTCCTCTATGGACTCGGGCGTTCTGACCGGCTTCCCCGTGACCGGCATCAAGGCCACGCTGTATGACGGTAACTCCCACGACGTTGACTCCAGCGTCATGGCCTTCGAAATCGCCGCCCGCGCGGCGTTCCGTGAAGGTTGCCGCCAGGCCGGCCCGCAGTTGCTGGAGCCGATGATGAACGTCGAGGTCGTCACCCCCGAAGAGTACATGGGTGACATCATCGGCGACCTGAACTCGCGCCGCGGTCAGGTCAACGCCATGGATCAGCGCGGTAACGCGCGCGTCATCGACGCCCATGTGCCGCTGGCCAACATGTTCGGCTATGTGAACACGCTGCGTTCACTGAGCCAGGGCCGCGCCCAGTTCACCATGCAGTTCGACCACTACGAAGTGGTTCCGTCCCAAGTTTCAGAGGAAATCCAGACCCGTCTGGCCGGTTAAGGCCAAGGCGCCGAAGGGAGTATCAAGAGATGGCGAAAGAGAAGTTTGAAC
>DNMS01000201.1:7728-8595 GCA_003488105.1 Rhodospirillaceae bacterium | reverse complement strand
CGTCGCCGCCGTCGCCTCGGCGCCGAACGCCCCCCGTTCGAACAGCACGCGGATGATCTCGTCGGGAATGACCAGGCAGGCGGCGGCGGCCGGCAGGGTCAGAAGCAGCGCGAATTCCAGGCCCCGGTTCTGGCTGTTCTGGGCGGCCGCGTCGTCCCCGGCCTTCAACTGGCGCGCCAGAAGCGGCAGCAGCGCCGTGCCCACGGCGACGCCGACCACGCCGAGCGGCAGCTGCGTCACCCGGTCCGCATAATACAGGTAGGACACGGCCCCGTCGGACACATAGGTCGCGAGGATGGTGCCGATCAGCAGATTGACCTGGTAGAGCGAGGCGCCGAACACCACGGGCAGGATGCGCTTGATCAGCAACGCGACCTTTTCCGTCCAGCGGGGCCGCACCAGACGGAGCGGAAACCCTTGGCGGCGGCAAAACCAGGCGAGCCAGGCGAACTGCGCCACCCCGGCCGCGAACACGCCCCAGGCCAACGCATGGCCCGGCGTTTCCACATGGCCCGTCAGGCCCAGCAAGGCCGCGATCAGACAGAGATTCAACAGCACCGGTGCGGCCGCTGCCGCGGCGAATTGACCAAGCGAATTGAGAACCCCCGATTGCAGCGACACCAGAGAGATGAACAGCAAGTAGGGAAAGGCGATGCGCGACAGTTCCGTCGCCATCTCCATCTTGCCGGGCACGGCGTCGAACCCGCCCGCCAGCACGACCATGGCCCAGGGCATGATCAGTTCCATCGCCGCGACGAAGGCGACCAGCACCAGGGCCAGCAGGGTCATGGCCTCGTCGGCGAAGGCCCGGGCCCGTGCCTGGGCCGCCGCCCGCGCTTCGGCCCCGGCGCCGTCGCCCGCCTCCAA
>DNMS01000201.1:0-7675 GCA_003488105.1 Rhodospirillaceae bacterium | reverse complement strand
GTCATCGCCTGATCGGCGAATTCGCGGGCCCGGGCGTGCGCGGCGGCCGCGTCGGAGCCGTCCTCCAACTCGCGCGCGAACAAGGGCACGAAGGCGGCGGCGAAGGCCCCTTCGGCGAACAGACGGCGGAACAGGTTGGGCAGGCGAAAGGCGACGACAAAGGCATCGGCGACCATGCCGGCGCCCAGGAAATTGGCGATCAGCATGTCGCGGACGAAGCCGAATACGCGGCTCAGCATCGTGAAGCCGCCGACGGTCGTGATGGCCTTCAACAGGTTCATGGCACGCTGGTACGCCGGGATTGGGGCGATGACAAGGCTTTAGGCGGGCCGGGCGGGCCGCCCCTTATTCCGCCGCTTCCACCGAATTGCCGGAAGCCTTGCCGCCGGGCTTCGTCTTGGCGGCGGGCTTGTCCTTGGCGGCGGCTTTGGCGGCAGGCTTCGTCGCGGTCTTTGCCGGCGCCTTGGCGGGGGCTTTCGCGGTCGTCTTGGCCTTGACCGCCGGGGCGGGCTTGGCATCCTTCGCGCCCTTGGCGGCGGGTTTGGCGGAGGCCTTGGTGGGAGTCTTGGCAGAGGCTTTTGCCGAACCCTTGGCCGGGGCTTCCGCCTTGTTCGCCTTGTCGGCCTTGGCCGCCGCCTTCACCGCCTTCTTGCCGCCGATGCGTTCCAGCAGCCGCGTCTCGATCGATTTCAGCTTGTCCGCATGACGGATCTTGAGACCGAAGATGTCCTTCACATAGAACACGTCGACCACCCGTTCGCCGTAGGTCGTGATCTGGGCCGAGGCGATCTGCAACCCTTCCTGGGTCAGCACCGAGGTCACGTCATACAGGAACCCCGGCCGGTCATGGCCGTTGATTTCGATCACCGTATGGGTGTTGGACGCCTGGTTGTCCATGATCACGCGGGGCGAGATGGCGAAGGCGCGGGACTTGTCGGGGAACACCGCGTCCGGTTCCTTCTTCAATTCCCGGGCCGGGTCGCGCTTGCCGCGCAAGGCATCCTCGATGCGCTGGGTCATGCGGCCCATCTGGCCTTTCTCGTCGATCGCCAGGCCGGCCGCGTCATGGACCCAGAAGGTGTCCAGCGCCATGCCGTTTGTCAGGGTCGCGATCTTGGCATCAAGCACCGACACCCCGGCCAACGACAGGGCACCCGCGATATTGGCGAACAGGCCCGGATGGTCGGCGGTGTAGACGATGATCTCGTTGGCGGCGCGGGTCTTATCCACGGCCATGGCGATGGTCAGGTCGGCCTTGTCCTTTTCCGCCTTGCGCACCAGTTCGGCGTGGCGCACCTGGGTCGCCGTGTCGGCGGCCAGCCAATAGGTATCCGTGCCGCGGGCAAGGTGTTCCTCCCGGTCCTTCGCGGGCCATTTGACAAGCGCCTGTTCCAACGCCGCCTTGGCGCGGGCGACCCGGGTCTTGCGCCGCTCGCCCGGCGCGTCGCCAGTCAGGACGGCCTTGGCCTGCCAGTACAGTTCGCGCAGCAGGCCCGCCTTCCAGTTGTTCCACACGTTGGGGCCGACGGCGCGGATGTCGACCACGGTCAGGCACAGCAACAGACGCAGGCGTTCCGGCGACTGCACCAGGTCGCAGAAATCCTGGATCGTCTTGGGGTCGTCCAGATCGCGCTTGAACGCGGTCGCCGACATCAGCAGATGATGGCGCACCAGCCAGGATACGGTCTCCGTCTCCCAGGCGTTGAGGCCGAACCGGGGACAGAGCTTCATCGCGACCTCGGCCCCCAATTCCGAATGGTCGCCGCCCCGGCCCTTGGCGATGTCGTGCAGCAGGACCGAAACATAGAGCGCTTCCCGCGACTGGATCTCGCCGATCACCTCGCAGCTGACCGGATGGTCTTCCTTCAGCCGCCCCGTCTCGATCCCTTCCAGCAGGCCGATGGCGCGGATGGTGTGCTCGTCGACCGTATAGACGTGATACATGTCGTACTGCATCTGCGCCACGACCCGCCCGAAGTCGGGGACGAAGCGGCCGAACACACCGGCCTCGTTGAACCGCATCAGGGTGGTGACCGGATCCTTCCCGGTCAGCATTTCAAGGAACAGGCGGTTGGCCTCCTTGTTGCGGCGCAGCTTGGCATCGACCAGTTTCAGGTTCTGGGTGACCAGGCGCAGTGCTTCCGGGTGGACGTCCAGGCCGTGTTTTTGCGCCGCGTGAAACAGGCTGACCAGCTTCACCGGATCATCCGCGAAGGCCTTCTTGTTTTCCACGGTCAGGCGGCCGCCGTCGAGCTTGAACCCCGGCACGTCCGGTTCGGAAAAACGGAAGAACGGCAGGCGGAACCGCTTGGCCGCCTTCTTGTGCTGGTGTTCCAGAACCGCGCAGAGGATGCGCGTGATGTCGCCCACGTCCTTGGCGATCAGGAAGTAATGTTTCATGAAGCGTTCGACGCCGTTGGTTCCAGCGTGGTCGCGGTAGCCCAGGCGCTGAGCGATTTCCTTCTGCACGGAGAAGCTCAGGCGTTCTTCCGGCCGGCCCGCCAGGAAGTGCAGATGGCAACGCACGGTCCACAGGAAGTTCTCGGCTTTTTCAAACAGCTTGAGATCGTCCTTGGTGAACACGCCCTCACCGACCAGGTCGTTCATGTTGTTGACGCGGTACAGGTACTTGGCGATCCAGATCAAGGTCTGCAGGTCGCGCAGCCCGCCCTTGCCTTCCTTGATGTTGGGCTCCAGCACATAACGCGTGTCGCCCATCTTGTCGTGGCGGTTGTCGCGCTCGGCCAGCTTCTGTTCGACATAGGCCATGCCCGAACCTTCGGCGACCTCGTCCCAGAAGGCCTGGCGGAATTTGTCGAACAGACTTTCATCGCCCCACAGCCAGCGCGCCTCCAGCAACGATGTGCGGATGGTCAGGTCTTCCTTGGCCAGGCGCACGGCCTCGTCCACCGACCGCGTGGCATGGCCGACCTTGAGCCCCAGGTCCCACAACATGTACAGCGTGAATTCGACGATCTGTTCCGTGCGCGGCGTCATCTTGTAGGGCAGCAGGAACATCAGATCGATGTCGGAAAACGGCGCCAGTTCGCCCCGCCCGTAGCCGCCCGTGGCGATGATGGTCAGCGTCTCACCCGTGGTCGGATTGGCCGAGGGATAGACCCATTTATCCGCGAAGTCGTGGACCGTGCGGATGATCTGATCCATCAGATGGGCATGGGCGCGGGTCGCTTCCGGGCCGGTCAGCTTGCCGGCTTCGAAGCGGCGCTTGACCTCTTCCCAGCCCTGGGCATGGGCATCCTTGAAGGTGGCCAGAACCTCGCCCTGGCTTTTCGGCGTATAGCCGGACCAGCCGGCGAGATCGTCCAGCTTCTTGGTCAGCGCCTTGCGGTCGATGATGGCGCGGGGGTCTTTGATCGTGGTACGGCTCATGGCGCCCTTCATAGCACGCAGAAAGGTGAAACACCCACGCCGTTGGGGTGTTTGCAGAAGATGCGGGCGGCCGTCAGTCGGTGCCGGGCGCCAGATTTTTCAGATTATACAGAAAGTCGAGCGCCTGTTTAGGCGTCATTTCATCCGGATTCAGGGTGCTGACCGCTTCGTCCACGGGCGACGGGCCGCGTGCCGCCCCCTTGCCGCCCGGCCCACGCGGCGGCGGCGCGGAAAACAGCGGCAGGTCGTCGGCCAGGTCCGCCGCGCGGGGGCTGCCGTCGCCGGCTTCCAGCTTTTCCAGAACCTGTTCGGCCCGCGCCGTGACGGCGGCGGGCAGGCCCGCCAGCTGCCCGACATGGATGCCGTAGGACCGGTCGGCGGTGCCGGGGGCGACCTCGTGCAGGAACACCACGTCGCCCTGCCATTCCTTCACGCGCATGGAATGGGGGGCCAGTTCCGCCAGCCTGCCGGAAAGCTGCGTCAGTTCATGGTAGTGGGTCGCGAACAGACCCCGGCAGGCGTTGACGTCGTGCAGATGTTCGACCACCGCCCAGGCGATGGACAGGCCGTCGTAGGTCGCGGTGCCGCGCCCGATTTCGTCCAGGATGACCAGGGCCTTGGGCCCGGCCTGGTTGAGGATCGCCGCCGTTTCCACCATCTCGACCATGAAGGTGGACCGCCCGCGCGCCAGGTCGTCGGCCGCACCCACGCGGGAAAACAATTGATCGACCGCGCCGATATGCGCCGCGGCGGCGGGCACGAAGGCGCCCATCTGGGCCATTACGGCGATCAGCGCGTTCTGGCGCAGAAAGGTCGATTTACCGGCCATGTTGGGGCCGGTCAAAACCCAAAGCCGCCCGCCGGGGCCGTCCCCGCCGCCGGCCTCGTCCGCCGGGGTCAGGTCGCAGTCGTTGGCGACGAAAGCACCGTCGCCCTGGCGGCTGAGCGCCGCCTCGACCACCGGGTGGCGGCCGCCTTCGATGCGGAAGATTTTCGAGCCGTCGACCAGCGGCCGCACGTAGCGCCGTTCCGACGCCAGCGCACCCAAGGCCGAGGCGACGTCGAGACGGGCCAGGGCGTCGGCGGCGAGCGCGATGTCCCGCGCCCGGCCCGTGACTTCGTTGACCAGGTCGGTGAACAGCTCCAGCTCCAGCGCCAGGGCCCGGTCGGCGGCCTTGGCGATGCGCGATTCCAGATCGGCCAGTTCGACCGTGGAAAACCGCATGGCATTGGCCATGGACTGGCGATGGATGAAGGGGCTGTCGCCATCCTCCGTCTTGCCGGTCTTGATGCGGTCGGCCTGCTTGGCCGCGACCTCGATGAAATATCCCAGCACGTTGTTGTGCTTGATCTTCAGGCCCGGAATGCCCGTTTCCTCGGCATAACGGGCCTGTAATCCTGCGATCAGTTTGCGGCTGTCGTCGCGCAGTTGGCGGTGTTCGTCCAACGCCGGGGCATAGCCCTGGCGGATGAAGCCGCCGTCGCGGGCCAACAGCGGCAGGTCGTCGGCCAGGGCCCGGCCCAGGCGGTCGGTCAATTGCCCGTGTTCGCCCAGGTCGGTCATGGCCTCGGTCACGGCCTTGGGCACCAGCCCCCGGGCCCCCTGCAACAACCCCCGAAGGGCCGATGCCTGGATCAGCCCGTCCCGGACGGCGGCAAGGTCCCGCGGCCCGCCCCGGCCCAGCGAAATGCGCGACAGGGCGCGGGCGACATCCGGCACCTGGGCCAGAGCGGCGCGCAGGTCGTCGGAAAGGCGGGCGTCATCGAAGAAGAATTCGACGGCGTCCAGGCGCTCGGCGATGGCGTCCGGGTCGGTCAGGGGGGCCGACAGGCGGGCCGCCAAAAGACGCGCCCCCGCCCCCGTCATGGTGCGGTCGATGACGTCGAGCAGCGATCCCCGCCGTTCGCCGGTCATGGTGCGGGTCAGTTCCAGATTGCGCCGGGTCGCGGCGTCGATGCCCATGACGGCACCGGCGGAGAGTTGGCGCGGCGGCGCCAGACGCGGCACCTTGCCCTTCTGGGTCAGCTCCACATAGTCGACGAGCGCCCCCGCGGCGGCCAGCTCGGCCCGGGAGAACGCGCCGAAGCCCGCCAGCGTGCCGACATGGAACAGATCCTTCAGGCGCTTTTCGCCATTGGCGCTGTCGAAGCGGGCGGCGGGCAGGGGCGTCAGGCGGTCTTTCCAATCGGCGAAGGTCTCAAACAGATCAGGGGTTTCCAGGATCCGGTCGGCGCAGAGCAATTCGCCCGCATCGATGCGCGCCAGCGCCGCGCCCAGGGAGGCCGCCGTCACGGGCTGGGTCAGGAAATCGCCCGTCGACATGTCGATCCAGGCCAATCCCAAGTCCGATTGCGCGGCGGCCACGGCGCAAAGATAGTTGTGGGACCGCGCGTCCAGCAGCGTGTCCTCGGTAATCGTGCCGGGGGTGACGATGCGCTGCACCGCGCGTTTGACGACGGATTTCGACCCCCGCTTCTTGGCTTCGGCCGGATCCTCCACCTGCTCGCAGATGGCGACCTTGTGGCCGGCCCGGATCAGGCGGGTCAGGTAGCTTTCATGGGAATGCACGGGCACGCCGCACATGGGAATGTCGTCGCCCAGATGCTTGCCCCGCTTGGTCAGCGCGATGTCCAGGGTCTGCGACGCCTTGACCGCGTCGTCGAAGAACATCTCGTAGAAATCGCCCATGCGGTAGAACAGGAGGGCCCCCGGATGGGCCGCCTTGATCTCCAGAAACTGGGCCATCATCGGGGTCACCGCGACGTCCCCGGACGCAGACGCGCCCTGGCCGCCGCTGTCGCTTGCGGCTGGCGTCAGATCGTCGTCGTCGGACAGAGGCGCGATGTCGTCGGGAGGCATAACTCGCCTGATTTAATTGTGTTCACTACGGCGCCCAGGATGGCTGAGCCTACCACATTTGGCACCGGCGGGGGCAAGGGAAGGCAGGGGCGGCTTGTGGAAATCTGGTGAAAACCGACCGGGTAATCTTGGCTTTGCAGGATCAAATAAATACGATACTTTCAAATTTCGTCTTGCAAATGTAATTTAGTTTCGCATAAACCGAAACGAAGATCACACCATCAAGGAGCACTCTGGGTACCCGCGGCGGACCTGGGCCGCCGCCACCGTCCAAACGAAACCGAACCGGCCCTCGGCCGCCGTTCCTCTGGGGTCGGCGTCAGGGCCCGACGCACGCCGGATGAACGCGGCGGCACGACCAATTGGGAAGAGACACCATCACCATGAAAAAACAAGCCGACGACATGATGTACCAGGACGCGCTGCGCATGCATGCGCGGGGCCGCCCGGGCAAGATGGAAATATCGGCGACCAAGCCGCTGACCACCCAGCGCGACCTGACCCTGGCCTATTCGCCCGGCGTCGCCGCCCCCTGCCTGGAAATCCAGAAGGACGAGGCCAAGGGCTACGAGTACACGGCGCGCGGCAACAAGGTCGCCATCATTTCCAACGGCACGGCGGTGCTGGGGCTCGGCAATATCGGGGCGGCCGCGGCAACCCCGGTGATGGAGGGCAAGGCGGTCCTGTTCAAGCGCTTCGCCGATATCGACGGCATCGATCTTGAGCTCAATACGGAAGACGTGGACGAGTTCGTCAACTGCGTGCGCCATCTGGGCAAGGCCTTCGGCGGCATCAACCTGGAAGACATCAAGGCCCCCGAATGCTTCATCATCGAGCAGCGCCTGAAGGAACTGTTGGACATTCCCGTGTTCCACGACGACCAGCACGGCACGGCGATCATCACCGCCGCCGGGCTGATCAACGGCCTGCATCTGACCGGGCGCGACATCAAGGACGTGCACATGGTGGTCAACGGCGCGGGCGCCGCCTCCATCGCCTGTGTCGAGCTGTTCCAATCCATGGGTCTGCCGGCCGGCCAGGTGACGCTGTGCGATTCCAAGGGCGTGATCTTCGAGGGCCGCACCGAGGGTATGAACCAGTGGAAGTCCAAGCATGCGGTGAAGACCGACGCCCGCACCCTGGCCGACGCCCTGAAGGGGGCCGACGTGTTCGTCGGCCTGTCCGGCCCCGACACGGTGAAAAAGGAAATGATCGCGGCGATGGCGCCCAATCCCCTGATCTTCGCCATGGCCAACCCGGTGCCGGAAATCTGGCCGGAAGAGGTGCGGGAAGTGCGCGATGACGCGATCATCGCCACGGGCCGGTCCGACTATCCCAACCAGATCAACAACGTTTTGGGCTTCCCCTATATCTTCCGGGGGGCCTTGGACGTGCGCGCCAGCACCATCAACGAAGAGATGAAGA
>DNMS01000084.1 GCA_003488105.1 Rhodospirillaceae bacterium | reverse complement strand
GCGGACGGCTGCGGAGGTCGGTCATGGGGTTATGGATCTGTATCTATTGTCGGGGATATGGGCACAAAATCGGCGCTTCCGCGGCCAAGGTCAAGGACCGTCGCCGGAACCATCGGGCCGGGGGCCGACACCGACGCCGCGCGCCAGCTTCGGCAGCATCAGGCCCATGGTTAGGCCGCGCAGGCTCATGAACACGGTGAAGGTGGCCCACAGGCCGTGATTGCCCCAGGTCGCGGTGACGAAGGGCACCGCGATGGCGAACGCGGCGAAGGAAATCGCCATGCTGTTGCGCATTTCGCGGGTCCAGGTGGCGCCGATGAAAATGCCGTCGAACTGAAAGCTCCAGACCGCGATGACCGGCAATGCCACCATCCAGGGCAGGTAGGCATAGGCCGTTTCACGGACCCCCGATACGGTCGATAGCGCATCGATGATGGCGTTGCCGAACAGCCAATAGGCGACCATGAACAAAAGCGCGAACATCACGCCCCAGCCGGTCGTGATCTTCACCGCCTGGCGGAACAGGGTGCGGTCGTGCGCCCCCACGGCCTGGCCGACCATGGCCTCGGCCGCATTGGCGAACCCGTCGAGTGCATAGGCCGTGAACATGGAGAACTGCAGCAGCAGGGCATTGGCGGCCAGAACCTCGTCGCCCATGCGCGTGCCGGCCGAGGTGAACACGACGAAGGCCGCCTGCAGGCACATGGATCGGATGAAGATGTCGCGGTTGACGCCCAGCATGCGGCGGATGCGCGAGGTGTCGCGGATGCGCTCCCAGCGCCAGCGCCCGCCCAGTTTGGCCAGTTGGCGAACCGCCAACCACAAGCCCAGCGCGCCGGCGGAATATTCGGAAATAATGGTCGCCCAGGCGACCCCGTCGACGCCCCACCCCAGCCCCAGCACGAACCAGATGTCGAGCACGATGTTCAATCCGTTCAGAAACACCTGGGCGATCAGGGCGGCCCGCATGTTCTGCACACCGAAGAACCAGCCCAGAAGCGCGAAGTTCAACAGCGCCGCCGGGGCCCCCCAGATGCGGATCTGGAAATAGCTTTCCGTAAGCGGCCAGACGGCATCGCTTGCCCCCATCAACCAGTGCGAGACTCCCAGGATCGGTAGTTGCAGGGCGACCAGACCAAGGCCAAGCGCCGTGGACAGCAGGCAGGCCCGCGCCAGCCAGGAGCGCATTTGATCCGCGTCCCCGGCCCCGTAGGATTGCGCCGTCAGGCCGGTCGTGCCCATGCGCAGGAAGTTCAGGGACGAATAGATCACGTTCATGATGACGGCGCCGATGGCGACCGCCCCCATGTATTCGGCCCCCGGCAGGCGGCCGACCACGGCGGTGTCGACCAGGCCCAGGAACGGCACGGTGACGTTGGTCGCGATGATCGGCAGGGCGAGCGCCCAGACGCGGCGGTTGAAGCTGGCTTGGCTCATTGGGGCGGCGGAGGCCGGTCAGCCCGTCGCGGCCGGGCCCGGATCGGCCCTGAGGTTGGTTGCGCGCAGGCGCCGGGACAGATGCAGCAGCAGGTCCTTGTAAAGCCGCCCGGCAAAGGTCGGATTTTCCGACATCAGCGCGTCGATGGCATTGCGGGGAATGGTCAGGACTTCCGTGTCGCCATCGGCGATCAGGGTGGCGCTGGCCCCCTGGCCGTCGACGAAGGACATTTCGCCGACCACGTCGCCGGGGCCGAGCGGGCCGACGAATTCGCTTAAATGCCCGCCTTCGAACACATGGGTGACGCGCAGCATGCCCTGCGCGACGACCATCAGGTTTTCGACCCGGTCGCCCTGGCCGATCACCGTGTCGCCGCTGCCATAGGCATGGCCGACCGCGACCTGCATCAGGGTCTCGCGCTCGTCATCGGTGAGGTTCCGGAAGGAATGTTCCAGGGCCATGAAATTCTGCCTTGCCCCTTGGGCGGCGTGAATGGATCAAGGAACCTAGCAGATGTTTCGCCATCAAGGTAAGGCCCGGACGCGCGGACATGAAATTCTTCAAGGCCGCGCGGGGAAAGCTTCGCCGATCCAATCCCGAAGCCGGTCTCCCGACCGCGCGCCCAAAGCCGCAGCGGCGGCGTTGGCGTGAGAGATCACGCCCGTTTCCCAAGCCGACGCGGCGTCGCCGACCCGGGCCGATGTATGGGCGACGGTCACGGCCGGAATGGTGCGGGCGTCGAGGGCGGGCAGGCGGGTGAGGCCCGCATCTTCGATGCCGCCGCCGGCGTCGTTGAACACGGCCAGGGCGGCGGCGGTCTTCAAGGCCCGCGCCGGATCGCCGCCGACCAGCCCGCCGTGGGAGCCTGTGATTACGATCCTGCCGATGTCCTCGGCCATGACCAAAGACGCCGAATCGACGAGCACCATATCGGGGCCGCCGTCCCGGTTGATGCGGCGGCGCCCTTCGTCGACCGGGGACAGGCGGCCGGTTGGGAGGGCCGCATGGGCAAGGCGCTCAGTGGCCTCGGCACAGGTCATGCCGCTGATGACACCCAGACCGGCGGCTATGACGTTCACGGTGGAGATAACACCCCGCGCCGTCATGTCGCCGGCGTCACCGATGCGCGCCGACAGGTGGGACACGGCGGCGGCGGCCATGCCGGTCTGGTCAAGGGCATGGATGCCGGCAACCCCGGCGCCGTCCAGCCCGCCGCCGGCGTCACTGAGGACGACGGCCCGGAGGCCCGCCTTGGCCGCCAGATATCCGGGATAAAGCCCGCCGTGGGAACCGGAGACGACGACGCGCCCGCGATGGTCCGCATCGGCGTCGGTGATGGAAGGCAGCAGAAGGAGGTCATCGGTCATGGCGGGAAGTTTACCTCACCGCCCGGCGATGCGCCCGAAAAGCCACATGCCCGCGGCCATGGCGGCAAGAAAGATAAGCGCCTTGGCCTCGCCCGTGCCGAGGGCGGCCAGGGCGGGGCCCGGACAGAAACCGACAAGCCCCCAGCCGACCCCGAACAGCACGGCGCCCAGGATCAGGCGGCCATCCAGGCGGCCGGGCGCGGGCAGGTGGCTTTTGCTGTCGAGGATGGGCGTCCCCAGGCGGCGGACCAGCCAGTGCCCGGGAACGGAAACGGCGAGCGCGCCGGCCAGGACGAACGCGAGGGTCGGGTCCCAGGTGCCCATGACATCAAGAAAGCCCAGCACGCGGGCCGGGTTGACCATTTGTGAGACGATCAGACCGGCACCGAACAGGGCCCCTGAAACCAGACTGACGAGCAGGCGCGCCATGGTCCTCAGCCGCCGATCAGATGGCGGGTGACGAACACGGTCGCCACGGCCACGGCGATATAGACTGCTGTCGCGGCGATGGACCGGAGGGAGCCCCGCGCCATGCCGCAGACGCCGTGGCCGCTGGTGCAGCCGCTGCCGAGCCGCGTACCGATGCCGACCAGCAATCCCCCGATGACCAGGGTGGGCCAGTCGGCGGCGATCATGACGTCGGGGGAAACCAGCTTCAGGCCGAAAAATCCGGCGCCGACCAACCCGGCGATGAAGGCTGCGCGCCAAGCCAGGTTCGCGCGCTCGCCATCCAGCAGGCCGCCCAGGATGCCGCTGATGCCCGCAACCCGGCCGTTGAACAGGGCCAGAACCACAGCGCCCAGGCCAATCAGGACGCCGCCGGCAAGGGCGGAGATGGGATCAAAGGGGGGCATGAGGCAGGTTTATCATGGCTGTTCACGGCAAAACACATTCAAATATATGAATGTCACTTTGTGGGGCGAACGCGGGTCTCGCGGTGCCAGATGTACAGGCCCGTGGCGATAACGATGCCCGCCCCCAGGACCGTGGTCAGGTCGGGCAGGACGTTCCAGATCAACAGGTCGAACAGCACGGCCCAGCAGATCGCCGTGTATTCGAAGGGCGTAACCACGGCGGCCGGCGCGAACTTCATGGCGAAGGTCATGAGAATCTGGCCCAGTCCGCCGACCAGCCCGGCGCAGATGTAGAAGATCAGATGCTCCGTCGTCGGCGTGATCCAGACGAAGGGCAGGACCAGCAGCGACACGGCGACGCCCGTGATCATGTAATAGAACACGATCAGATAGGGCGTTTCCGTGGCCGATAGCTGCTTGATCAGGATCAGGCTGGCGGCCCAGCACAGGGTGCCGAACAGGGCGAAGAGAGCGCCCACCTGAAGGTTCCCGGTTGGATCGAGGGCGATCATCACGCCGATGAAGCCGATGGCGATGGCGACCCAGCGACGCAGGCCGACCTTTTCACCCAGGAACGGAATGGCCAGAAGGGTCGTGAAGATGGGCACCGACATGGCGATCGACATGCCGTCGCTCATGGGAATTGTCGAATAGGCGTAAAAGAAGCTGGCATTGCCGACCACGCCGAACAGCGCGCGCACGAAATGCCCCACGGGCCGCGTGGTGCGGAACGATGTCGGCCCGGCGGCATAGAAGATCAGCGGCACCACCATGATCGTGGCGATGGCGTTGCGGAAGAACACGGCCTGAAACGGCGAATATTCAGGGCCGGCCAGCTTGACGAACATCTGCATGCTCGCCAGCGCCCCGACCGACCCTGCCATGCACAGGATGCCCAGCGCCAGAGAGCGCCTGGACGAGTCGGTCAAAGGCGATTGGGCGGGCTTAGTCAGATAAAGCGGCCTTCAGTTCGGGAACGGCGGTGAACAGATCCGCGACCAGGCCGTAATCGGCGACCTGGAAGATCGGCGCTTCCTCGTCCTTGTTGATGGCGACGATGACCTTGGAATCCTTCATCCCGGCCAGGTGCTGGATGGCGCCCGAAATGCCGACGGCGATGTAGAGTTCCGGCGCCACGACCTTGCCGGTCTGGCCGACCTGATAATCGTTGGGCACGAAGCCCGCGTCGACGGCGGCGCGGGACGCCCCCACGGCGGCGCCCAGGATGTCCGCGACCTCTTCCAGCAGGTGGAAGTTGTCGCCCGACTGCATGCCGCGCCCGCCAGAGATGATGACCTTGGCGCTGGTCAGTTCCGGGCGTTCGGACTTGGTCAGTTCCTGGCCCGCGAAGGTCGCGAGGTCGCTCGCCCCTTCACCGGCGACGTCCTCGATGGCGGCGGAACCGCCCTCGGCGTTGGCCGCGTCGAAGCCCGTGGCGCGCACGGTCAGAACCTTCTTGGCGTCCGAGGTCTTGACGGTCGCCAGGGCGTTACCGGCATAGATCGGACGAATGAAGGTATCGGGGCCTTCGACGGCGGAGATATCGGAAATCTGCTGCACGTCGAGCAGGGCCGCGACCCGCGGCATGACGTTCTTGCCGCTGGTGGTGGCGGCGGCCAGGATATGGTCGAAACCGTCCGCCAGCTTGGCGATCAGGGGGGCCACGTTCTCGGCGATTTCGTTGGCATAGGCCGCGTCGTCGGCGATCAGCACCTTGGCCACGCCGTCGACCTTGGCGGCGGCTTCGGCGACCGCGCGGCAGCCCGATCCGGCGACCAGGACGGTGACGTCGCCCAGTTGCTTGGCGGCGGCGACGGCGTTGAGGGTCGCGGCCTTCAGGGCTGCGTTGTCGTGTTCCGCATAAACCAGGACAGCCATGAT
>DNMS01000416.1:1581-3983 GCA_003488105.1 Rhodospirillaceae bacterium | reverse complement strand
CCCGCGTCGATGGGTTGAGGTGCATCCATGTCCCCCAATATAGCGTTCTGCCCCGGCGGGGGGAGTCCCTTGTGCGGGCCGCGTGGCATCCCTGGACAGACCGCGCCGTCGCGGCAATAGTGCGGGCACCCCACCCGCGACCGCGAAGGAAAATCCTGCGTGACCGATTCCCGGCAAGCTCTGCAAACCCCTGCCGGCTGGATCCTGGCGGCGCTGGTCATGGGCGCCCTGTTTGCCGGATCGTCGACCCTGTTCGTGCGCCTGAACGAACTTGGACCCATTACCTCGGCCTTCTACCGGGCTTTTCTGGCCCTGCCGGTGTTGTGGTTCGCCATGGGCTGGGAAACCCGCGCGGGCGCCACGGTGCCGCCGCGCGCCCTGGGGCGGCGCGACTACGGGATGCTTGCCCTGGCCGGGTTGTTCTTCGCGGGCGATCTGTTTTTCTGGCATCTCGCGATCATGAACACGGCGGTCGCCAACGCGACCCTGTTGGCGACCCTGTCGCCGGTCTATGTCACGGCGATCCTGTTCGTGTTGTTCCGTGAACGGGTGCGGCCCCTGTTCCTGGGCGGAACGGCCCTGGCGGTGGCGGGTGCGGCGCTGCTGATGGGTGACAGTTTCGCGTTCCGCCCCGATCGTCTGCTGGGCGACGTCTATGGCCTGATCACCGGGCTGTTCCTGGCCGCCTACATGGTGACGGTGGGACGGCTGCGGCAGCGGGCCGGGATCGGCACCGGCACGCTCATGTTCTGGTCGACCCTGGCCACGGCGGCGGCGCTGCTGCCGCTTGCCCTGGTGCTGGAAGACCGCATGCTGGCGGCGACGGCGTTCGGCTGGGCCATGCTGGTGGCCCTGGCCCTGATCAGCCATGTCGCGGGCCAAGGTCTGGTCGCCATGGCCATGGCGCATCTGCCGACGGCCTTCGCCGCCGTCGGCCTGATCATGGAGGTCGTGGCCGCCGCCGTTCTCGGCTGGGGATTCCTGAATGAGCCCCTGGCCCCCCTGCAATGGCTGGGGGCGGCGGTGGTGGTGGCCGGGGTCGTCGTCGCCCGGGGCGGCAGCCGGACCTGACGCCGCCCTTGACGGTCCCCGGGGGCGATGTGCGAGAAAGGGGGCGCAGGAGATGCCGTTTTGCCCGAAGCCCCCATTGATAAAGCCCTATTGGAGCAGCTGATCTGTTCTCCCTGCATCAGTGTGTGCGTGCTGGATGAACCCACGGGCTTCTGCAAGGGCTGCTGGCGCACGGTCGACGAGATCGCGCAATGGCCCCGGATGATGCGTCATCAGCGCCTGGAAATCCTCGGCCGCCTGGCCGAACGGCGTGGCGCCACGTCGCTGACCGACCGCGGTCGGGGGCCGATGCTGGCGGCGGACTAAACCGCGGGTCCGGCGTATCGGCCAATAATTACCAGCTTCCCGTATTCTCCATGGACGCCCAGGGTTCCGCCGGGGCCAGGGCCTCGCCTTCCTGCAGCAGTTCGATGGAAATGCCGTCCGGTGAACGGACGAAGGCCATGCGCCCGTCGCGTGGCGGTCGGTTGATGGTCACGCCACCGTCCCGCAGGCGCTGGCAGGTTTCGTAGATGTTGTTCACGTTGAAGGCGAGATGGCCGAAATTGCGCCCGCCGGAATATTCCTCGGGGTCGTAGTTGTAGGTCAGCTCGATCTGAGAATCCGGGTTTGCATCGGCTGCGACGAAGATCAGCATATAGCCGTGTTCGGGGCGGTCCGACCGGCGCACTTCCTTGAGGCCGAGCAGGTCGCAGTAAAAGCGCAAGCTGGCGTCCACGTCGGATATCCGCACCATCGTATGCAGGTATCTCATTTGCCTATTTCTCCCTGAATGTCCTGGCGGTGTAGAGTTGGTCTAACAGATTCCAACACGCAAATCCAAGAGCCCCAGCCGTGACCCCGACGGATTCCGATCCCCCCCATCCGCTGCATCGTCTTCTGCCCTGGTTGATCTGGGGCCTGGGCACCTTCCTGTTCAGCTTCGTGCATTTCCAGCGGGTGGCGCCCGGCGTCATGGTCGATACCCTGATGCGGGAATTCGCCGTGGGTGGTGCTCTGTTGGGCAACTTGTCGGCAGTCTATTTCTATTCCTATGCCATCTTCCAGGTGCCGGCGGGATTGATCGTTGATGCCTACGGCTCGCGCCGAATCATGGTGCTGTCGGCTCTGTTGATCGCCGCCGGTTGCTTCGTGTTCGCCTTGGCGGAGACCGTGCCCGGCGCTTTCATCGGCCGATTGCTGATCGGTATCGGCGGGGGTGCGACCTTCGTCGTCGCGCTCAATCTGGCGGCGGTGTGGTTTCCGCCGGCGCGGTTTGCCTTGCTCAGCGGGCTGACCGTGGGTGCCGGGGTCGCCGGTGCCGTCGTCGGCCAGGTGCCCCTGGCCTGGGC
>DNMS01000416.1:0-1375 GCA_003488105.1 Rhodospirillaceae bacterium | reverse complement strand
ACCTTGCGGCTGCCCCGGCCAAGGGCGCAGGGGTTGCGTCCACTCAGTCCCGGCCGGGGTGGCCTGCTGGTCGGGTTTCGCGCGGTTTTGGCACAGCGCGACCTTTGGATCCTGACGGGTGCCGGGGCGGGCAACATGTCGGTGATGCTGGCGTTCGGCGGCTTGTGGGCCGTGCCCTGGCTGGTCCAGGTTCATGGCATGACCCGCGGGCAGGCGGCGGTGGCGGTCTCGCTCAACGCCGTCGGTTGGGTCGTCGGCTCGCCGCTGCTCGGCTGGATCGGCCAGCGTCTTGGCGGGCGGAAAATTCCTTTCGTCTGCGCCAACCTGATTTCCCTCACCTGTTTCGCCATCCTCATCCTGGTGCCCGGCCACGGTGCAGTCGCGCTGCACGGGTTGTTGTTCCTTCAGGGGCTTGCCACGGGGGCCGTGGTGCTGGTGTTCACCACCACCCACGAACGGTTCGCGGGCCAGGAAAGCGTGACCCTCGGCATCGTCAATACGGGGATCATGTTCGCCATCGCCGTATTCCAGCCCCTGGTCGGTTGGGTTCTGGACCTCAACTGGCATGGCGACATGGTGGACGGGGCCCGGGTCTATGACGCTGCCGCCTATCAAAGCGGGCTCAGCCTGTTGTTGATCGGGGGCGTCGTCGCCGTGTTGTCGGGATTGATGCTGCCGGAGACGGCGAAGGTACGGGCATCCGGCGGTGCGGATTAGGCCGTCTATTCGGCGGGAACGATCTTGGGCGCGCGGCCGCCGACGATGCGGGTCTTCACATGGTGGCCGACGGCGCCGCCGGTGACGATGGACGCCAGGGCGATCAGGCTGCCGAGGGACAGGGTGCTCATCCCCGACAGGCCGGCACCGATGGTGCAGCCCAACGCCAGCACGCCGCCGAAACCCATCATGGCCGCGCCCAGCACATAACGCCCCATATGGCCCGGAGAATCGAAGCCCTCGGCCTTGAGAGACCGGGTCGCCGCCGCCCAGGCGAAGGCCCCGGCCAAAGTACCCGCAATGGCGGTGATGCCGAAATCGGCGGCGGTGCCCGTATAGGTCATGAGAAACTGCAGGGCATCGCCCATGGGGGCGGTAAAGGTCAGGCTGACCGGTCGTGTCGGCTCAAACTCGTCGAAGCCGAGGACGCCGGAGACATACCAGGACGCCGGAATCAGCAGGCCGACGACGAGGCCGGCGGCAATTCCACCAAAAGCACCCGGTTGATGGCGCAGGCGGAACGCGGCGAAGGCGCCGATAATCATTAGGCCTGCGGCGATCACCAGGGCCGTGGTGCCGGCACCCTCGGTGCCGGCGATCAGCAGCGGCAGGGACTGAGGTGTCTCGCCCAGGCTGAGCGTGCCCGCCTCTTCGATCC
>DNMS01000137.1 GCA_003488105.1 Rhodospirillaceae bacterium | reverse complement strand
CCGGCGGCGCAGCGACAGTTGATAGATGCGTCTGGCCTGGGGGTGGTCGGCGTATTCCGCCATCCAGGCCTTCAGTTCTTTGTAATTGGAGCGATACTTACGCGGATGCAGGTAGCGCTGGGCCAGGACATGGCCCATCAGCAGCTTGTCCGACAGCTTGGCGATCAGGCGGTCGGCTTCTTTCCAGTCGCCGTCTTCCTGAACTTCGAAGATGCGCTGATAAAGCTGCGTGTCGGCATCCGAAAGAACCCGGGGAACCACCGCCTGAGGCGTCGCCGAAACGGGCGCCACGGCCGCGGTTTCGCCATTGGCGACGGAAGCCAGGCTCCCGGCGACGGCAGGCGATGAACAGACCATGAATTGGATGGTGAGAGCGGCCAGAACGGACACGCCCACAGATTTGACCCCGGCCATGAAGCCCCTAACTTAATCGGCCCGCCTATGGATGGCGGTTTCGCGTTACTCCCCAATGAGCCGCGACGTTATAGCGTCCTGTCCCCGGCACCTCAACCATCCGGCGGCATCAAACGCGGCCTCGTCGCCCGCGCCGAATCCCTGCCGACATCCAAGTTAAGACCTTGGCGCCGCCCCGTGACAATCTGCATTGTCCCACATTTTGTAGGGCGACGAAAGCATAGCCGCACATCTTGAAATTATGGTTAACGCAGGGCTGTCGCGCCGGCCGGCTCAGCCGTCGCCGAGGTCCGCGATCTTTTGTTTCAGCATCAACAGATCGCGCCAGGCATCCCGCTTCATGGCCGGGGAGCGCAACAGATAGGCCGGATGGTACAACGCCATCGCCGGCACGGGACCGGCCATCTTGGGCGTGGTGTAGTCGAACCACTTGCCGCGCAGACGGGTAATGCCCTGGGTCTGGGCCAACAGGGTCTTGGCCGAGGGGCCGCCGACGCAGACCACCACGCGGGGGCCGACGATTTCGATCAGCCGCTCGACGAAGGGCAGGCAGATCGCCGCTTCCGACGGCGTCGGCGTGCGGTTGCCGGGCGGGCGCCAGAACACGGTGTTGGAAATCAGCACGGCGCTGTCGCCCTCGCCGTGACGGTCGAGGCCGATGGCGGCCAGCATGGCATCAAGCAACTTGCCCGAGGGCCCGACGAAGGGCAGGCCCTGGCGGTCTTCCTCGGCCCCCGGCGCCTCGCCGACCAGCAGCACGCGGGCCTGGGGATTGCCGTCGAAGAAACACAGGTTGGACGCCGTGGTTTTGAGCGCGCAGCCGTCGAAGCCTTCGAGGGCTGCCCGCAATTCGTCCAGGGTCTCGGCCTTGGCCGCCTGGGCGACCGCGTCCTTGACCGCCGCCTGATCGGAAACCTGGGCCGGGGCCGCCGGTTTCGTGAGCGGCCCGCGCCCCTGGGGTGCCGCACCCCGCGTCGGCGACGGCGGCATCGGCCCGTCGTTCAAGCCCTGGCGGGCCGCCGGGGCCGACGCCCTGGCCGCCAGAAGTCGGGCTTGCTCGGCAAAGCGGTCCTGGGGCTGATCGGCGATGGCTTCGTCGACACCCGCTTCCAGATACCACTGCAACAGCGCCTTTAATGCGATCGGATCGGTTGCCGTCTGGGTCATGGCCAAATCCTATCACAACCCGTACGGCGGGTTATCCCCTTTGAATCCACAAGGCGAGTTGCAGCGGACGCCCAAGGAATGCCATAACCAGCGTTCGCAGACACACATTGCGGGCAACATCAATTTAAGACGCGAGGACGACGAGAATGGAACGGGAATCCATGGAATTCGATGTGGTGATCGTGGGCGCGGGGCCGTCGGGCCTGTCCGCCGCCATCCGCATCTGTCAGCTGGATCCGGAGGTTTCCGTCTGCGTCGTCGAAAAGGGCTCGGAAGTGGGGGCGCATATCCTGTCCGGCGCGGTGCTGGAGCCGCGGGCGTTGAACGAGTTGATCCCCGACTGGAAGGAAAAGGGAGCCCCCCTGAACACGCCGGCCGGCAAGGACAAGTTCCTGCTGTTGGGCCCGGCCGGGGCGCTGCGCCTGCCGACGCCGCCGCAGATGAAGAACCACGGCAACTACATCGTCTCCCTCGGCCTCGTCTGCCGCTGGCTGGGCGAACAGGCGGAGGCCCTGGGCGCCGAGGTCTATCCCGGCTTCGCCGCCGCCGAGGTGCTGTACCACGACGACGGCACGGTGAAGGGCATCGCCACGGGCGACATGGGCCTCAACCGCGACGGCACCCCCGGCCCCAACCACCAGCCGGGCATGGAACTGCACGCCAAATACACCCTGTTCGCCGAAGGCTGCCGTGGCCATCTGACCAAGACGCTGGAACAGAAATTCGATCTGCGGTCCAAGGGCCCGGAAGGCACGCCCGCCGACCCGCAGACCTACGGCATCGGCCTCAAGGAATTGTGGGAGGTCAAGCCCGAGAACCACAAGCCCGGCGAAATCCTGCACACCATCGGCTGGCCCTTGGATTCCAAGACCTACGGGGGCTCGTTCCTTTATCACCTGGAAAACAATCAGGTGGCACTCGGCTTCGTGGTCGGGCTCGATTATCAGAACCCCTATCTCTCGCCCTATGACGAGTTGCAGCGCTACAAGACCCATCCGTCGATCGCGCCGATCCTGGAAGGCGGACGGCGTATTTCATATGGTGCGCGCGCCCTCAACGAAGGCGGCTATCAGTCCGTGCCGGGGTTGAGCTTTCCCGGCGGCTGTTTGATCGGCTGCACGGCGGGCTTCCTCAACACGCCCAAGATCAAGGGCAGCCACACGGCCATGAAGACCGGCATGCTGGCCGCCGAGGCCGTGGTCGCGGCCCTGCAATCCGGCGCCAATCCGGCCGACGGCCTGCCCGCCTATACCCAGGCGGTCAAGGACAGCTGGGTGTGGAAGGAGCTGTATAAGGCGCGCAACATGCGGCCCAACTTCCACTGGGGCATGTGGGCCGGCCTGGTGCTGGGCGCCATCGACACCTTCCTGTTCTTCGGCCATGCGCCCTGGACGCTGAAGAACCGGGCCGACCATTCGGCCCTGAAGAAGGCCAAGGATTGCAAGCCCATCGACTATCCCAAGCCCGACGGCAAATTGACCTTCGACAAGCTGTCGTCCGTGCAACTGGCCGGCACCTTCCACGAGGAAGAACAGCCCTGCCATCTGACGCTCAAGGACGACGCCGTGCCCATGGCCGTCAACTGGGCCGAGTATGCGGGACCGGAAGCCCGGTTCTGCCCGGCGGGGGTCTATGAGTACGTCGAGGTCGACGGCAAGACGCAGTTCCAGATCAACGGTCAAAACTGCATCCACTGCAAGACCTGCGACATCAAGGACCCGACCCAGAACATCAACTGGGTCACGCCCCAGGGCGGCGAAGGGCCGAACTACCCGAATATGTGACCCGCGCCGACCGGGCGTTTTCCATCGCGCCATTTGCCACCGGCCCGCAAACAGGGAATGATCGCGGATTGGCGGAGAAACGCGCGCGCCGCCACACTGCGGGCGATGGAACTCCAAGGCAGCAGAAAATGGCCCCACCGGGATCACAACAACCGATGACAGCGGCGACCGACCGGCCGAAGGGCACCATTCTGCTGGTGGTGTCGGCCATCTTTTTGGTGGGCGGCGCGGTTCTGCAGCTGACGCATCGCGAAATCGACGCCTTCGAAGACCGCCACGTTTCGATCATCGAGATCGAGACGAAGGAAGCCTCAATTGCGATCGAGGCTCTTCTCGCCGGCCATCGCCGCCATGTTCGGACCTTCGCCCTCGAAAAAAGCGATCTGCTGGCCGCCTATGCCGAAAATATCGACAACCGGAAATTACGGGCGGAAATCGAGGAAAGCCTCGCGCGCTGGTTTCCCAATTACTTCACCTTCACCATCGCCAACGTGAAGGGCGAAGACCTGGTCAACGACCTTGAAGGCCTGGTCGGTCCGGCCTGCCAACAGAACATCCAGGAATACGTCGTCTCGATCCACCGGGTGACCGCCGAACACGCAGTGTTCCAGTCCGTCATTCACCCCCAGCCGCACAATTACCATTTCGACGTGATGGCGCCATGGCAGGGCCCCGACGGCTTGCGGGGCGTCTTCTTCGTCAGCTTTTATCCGGAGACCGTGCAAAAAATCCTGAGTTCCCACCAAAGTCCCGGCCATTTTCTGGCGCTCGTCCATAAACAACGGGACAACCTGATCGAGATAAACGCGGACGGCGCGCGGGACCACATTTCAACGCATCGGGATATTTATCTGTCCAGCCTCGAGATTGAGAATACCCATAGTCAACGGGACGTGGACGGCTCTTTGTGGCGGGTTGTCGGCTACTTGCAGCCGGGACTGATCGATGACTTCAAGCAGACACATTGGCTGGCCGCCGCCGTTCTTCTGTGCCTGCTGCTTACCGCCGCCGCGGTAAGCGCGCGGTTCATTGTTCAAACCGACAAACGCCGACGGTGGGCCATTGATGAATTGGAATCGACCATCGTTGATCTGCAGTCGTCGAAAGAGACCCTGGAAAATCAGGCCCAGATGATGACAACAATGGCCGAGGAACAATCGCAACTGCGCCAAATTGCCGAAACCGCCGAACAGCACAAGTCCCAATTCCTGGCCTCCATGAGCCATGAAATACGAACCCCCATGAACGCCATTATCGGCCTGACCATGCTGGCCTTGAAAACCGATCTGTCGGGCCGGCAGCGGGACTATCTGACGAAGGTTCAATCGGCGGGCAAATCCCTGCTGGGTCTCATCAACGACATTCTGGATTTCTCCAAGATCGAGGCCGGCAAGCTGGAGATTGAATCCATCCCCTTCCGGCTCGACACGGTCCTGGACGAGCTCGCACCGATCATGGCGGTAAGAGCCAGCGGCAAACCGCTGGAGCTTCTCTACAAGACCGCCCCCGATGTTCCCCTGGACCTTGTCGGTGATCCCCTGCGGCTGGGCCAGATTCTCGTCAATCTGACGACCAATGCGATCAAGTTCACGGAGAAAGGTGAGGTCGTCCTCGCCATTGACCTCGTGGCCATGCAGGACGACCGACCGCGGATCAGGTTCTCCGTATCGGATACCGGCATCGGTATGACGAAGCAGCAGGTCGCGGAAATTTTCAAACCGTTCTCGCAAGCCGATGCCTCAACGACGCGCCAATACGGCGGCACCGGGCTTGGCTTGGCGATATGCCGAAACCTTGTCGACCTGATGGACGGGGAAATCGGCGTTGAAAGCGAAGAAGGCGTCGGCAGCACCTTTTGGTTCACCGTCTCCCTGGAACAGGGGAAGGCTGTGGCGGCAACCTCGCAACAGCCTCGGGTCGACTTACGCGACCTGCGTGTGCTGATCGTCGACGACAATGAAACGGCCCGGACCGTGTTTCTTGAAGCCATTGAAACCCTGACCATGAAAGGCACGGCCGTCGCGTCAGGACATCAGGCACTTGAGGCCTTGCGGCAAGCACAGAATGTCGGAATGCCTTTTGACGTGGTTCTAATGGATTCCCTTATGCCGGAAATGAGCGGGCTGGAAACGGTCCGGCACATCCAATCGGAGGATTGGCGGTCGCACGCCCCGCAAATCATCCTGGTCGCCGCCCCTGATCAGGATGACCTCCACCAACAGGCGGATGACATCGGAATTGATACATTTCTGACCAAACCCTTGAACCAGTCTCAGCTTTTCAACGCCATCATGAATTTGCGTTCCGCCGCATCACCCGCAGAACTGTCTGACCGCACGCACAAGGTCGTGGCACCGAACTTAGAAACGCTTACCGGTGCCCGCGTCCTGCTGGTGGAAGACAACGACATCAACCAGCAAGTCGCCCGGGAACTTCTTGAGGGAGCGGGCATGCGGGTGTCGATCGCCCAGAACGGCAGGGAAGCCGTCGCCATGGTCGCGGAACAGCCCTTCGATGCCGTGCTGATGGACATTCAGATGCCCGAAATGGATGGTTATGAGGCCACAGTAGCCATTCGTGAAGACCGCCGGTTTCAGGATATCCCGATCATCGCGATGACAGCGCATGCCTTGGCGTCCGAACGCGACAAATGCCTGGCCAGCGGCATGAACGACTACGTCACCAAACCGATTGATCCGGATTTGCTGTTCGGCGCGCTGGCACGCTGGATCAGCCCGTCCGGCACGCGGCGCGAACACGATGCCAAGACGACGGCCCCCGGCAAGGCAGCGGACAAGCCGCGCGACACCCTTCCCGATGTCATCGACGGGATCGACATGGAGGCCGCGCGCGCCATGCTGCGCGGCAATGACGCAATTCTGCGAAAACTACTTGGTGATTTCAGGAACAACTACCTCGACAAGGATGCGGAGATCAGGGACGCCCTGACCGCCGGGGATGTGGAGGCCGCCGCCCGACTGGCCCATACTCTCAAAGGAGTCAGCGGGAACATCCGCGCGACCCGTGCATACGATGCCGTCGCCGCCTTGGACCATCAGCTGCGCGACGATGCGGAAAACCCGCAAGTGCGCCAGTTGCTCGATACGCTGTCCGACAGGCTGCAGGAACTGAAGAAAGCCTTGGCCGACGCCGTGTAATCCGGCCTGGACCATCGGGCGGCGGCAAGACCGACGGGCGCTATGTGACACGTGTCACTGCCCGCCACGCCGCTGCGGCGTACATAGGCCCCGGACAGTAAAACCCTTCTCAGACCCCGGCCGCCCGCGGCGCGCATGCGTGATCCGGGAACGGT
>DNMS01000043.1:11558-11686 GCA_003488105.1 Rhodospirillaceae bacterium | reverse complement strand
TCGGCCACGGCCATGACCTGCGACGGCGTCAGTCTGAAGGGCAGGGCCTTGGTGATCCGGTCCATGATCTTGCCGTCGCCCGAGGTTGCGCGGCCCGCAACCTTGCGCATGTCGCGGCGCACCAGGGC
>DNMS01000043.1:10349-11349 GCA_003488105.1 Rhodospirillaceae bacterium | reverse complement strand
GGGCTTCGATGGCCGGCCGCCAGGCGGGCCAGCCTTCCCGCGCCGTGACGGCGGGGTCGAGCCAGTCGGGCAGTTCAGGCGTGGCCTCGATCGCGGCCAGCACCGCGCGCCCGAAGGTCTTGGGCGACAGGCCGGCGGTCATTGGATAGACGGGCTCCGCTTTCAGAATCTGGTCGCGCTCGGCCACCGGCACGATGTGGTCCGGATGGGTTATTTGCAGGTTGTCGCCGTAACGTTCGATCACGCCGGACACAATGCGGGTTTCGCCCTCGGGCAGGATTTTGGCCAGATAGTCGTCCCGGGCATGAAAGAACACGAGGGTGAGAAAACCCGAATCGTCGGAAACCTGAACCTTGTAGGGCTGACGGCGGTTGTGGGGCTTGGCGTGGGGGCCGACGGTCACGGTCAGGGTGGCGACGCGCCCGGCTTCAGCCTCGGCGACCTTGGGCGCGTAACGGCGGTCGACGATCCCGGTCGGCAGATGGAACAACAGATCAAGCAGCCGCCCGCCACCGCACAGCTTTTCAATCACCGATCCCACGCGCGGACCGACGCCGGGCAGTGTCGTCACGGGCTTGAACAGCGGGAACAGGATTTCCGGGCGCATTTTGGGGTAGGGCCTTTTCGACGGCTGACAAGGCGGGTTGAAGCGACTATATCCTACGTCCCCCGACGCGATCTTTCGATAGGAACCGGCCCCCAGATGGACGCCCGCCGCAAACGCATTCTTTTTCGTGCCCAGCACTGCGGCATGAAAGAGAACGATATCATCCTGGGCGGTTTCGCCGAGGCGCGGATCGAGGCTCTGTCCGAGGCCGACCTGGACGCCTTCGAGGTGCTGCTGAAGCAACCCGACAACGACGTCTACACCTGGGTCTCAGGGCGTGAAGCGCCGCCGGCCGAATTCGCGACGGATCTGATGCGCCAAATTCTCGCCTTCAATGACCAATAATCGCAAGAACCCGTGACCGGTATGGAAAAACATTGGTATTCGCCCGGC
>DNMS01000043.1:8953-10039 GCA_003488105.1 Rhodospirillaceae bacterium | reverse complement strand
CGCGACGACGTGCACATGGACCAGGCGGCGGAGGCCCTTGCCTTCATGGCGCCGGATCTGGCCGTGCTGACCTTTCCCGCCTGGGACTGCCTGCCGTACGACCGGGTGTCGCCCAAGACCGACATCGTCGCCCGACGCGTCGGCACCCTGACCGAACTGCGTCATGGCGTGACCGGGAAGGGCACACCGCCGGTTGTGCTGACGACCGTGTCGGCGGCCCTGCAGCGCGTGCCGCCCAGAGCCTACTTCGACGATGCGGGGCTGAGCCTTCGCGTCGGCGACCGCACGGGGCCGGAAAAGGTTCTGGAAAGCCTGGCCCATGCCTCCTACCAGCGGGTCGAAACGGTGTACGAGCCGGGTGAATACGCCGTGCGCGGCGGCATCATCGACATCTATCCGGCGGGGTCCGCGAACCCCGTGCGCCTGGATTTCTTCGGTGACGAGTTGGAACAGGTGCGGACCTTCGACCCGACATCCCAACGCTCCGACGCCAAGCTCGACGGTTTCGCCATCCGCCGGGCGCTGGAAGCGCCGTTGGATGAAGAGGCGATTTCGCGGTTCCGCTCCGGCTACCGCGTCGCCTTCGGCACGGGCGGCGACGATGATCCCTTGTATGAAAGTATTTCCGCCGGGCGCGCCCATCCGGGCATGGAACACTGGCTGCCTTTGTTCCACGACGGCATGGACACCTTGTTCGATTTCCTGCCCGACGACGTGATCATCGCGTTGGAGCCCCAGGCGGGCGAGGCGGCGGAAGGCCGCCTGGCCATGATCGCCGATTATCATCAGGCGCGGGTGGAAATGGCGAACACGCCCCAAGGGGCGATGGCGGGCGTACCCTACCGGCCCTTGCCGCCGGAACAATTGTACCTGGCGCCGGACGAATGGCGGCAGATCGAGGGCGGGCTGAACGTGCGCGAACTGTCGGCCTTCGACGCCGCCGGCGACTGGCCCGACGCCATCGATCTGGGCGGGCGGCCGGGCCGTGAATTCGGCGACGTGCGCGCCCGGCCCGACGCCGACGTGTTTCAGGAAACGGCGGCGCATGTAAAGGCGCTGTTGGCCGACGGCCACACCGTCGTGGTC
>DNMS01000043.1:3898-8879 GCA_003488105.1 Rhodospirillaceae bacterium | reverse complement strand
CGTGTTCCAGGAAACGGCGGCGCATCTGAAGGCATTGTTGGCCGAAGGCCACAACGTCGTGGTCGATACCTATTCCGAAGGGGCCCGCACGCGACTGATCACCGTGCTGGCGGAACGCGGCGTGACGCTCACGTCCGCCGCCGATTGGCAGGGGGCGCTGACGGGGCCGGGAGCGTCGGCGATCGTGCTGGGCCTGCCGCGCGGCTTCGTGCTGCCGGGCCGGGTCACCGTTGTTTCGGAACAAGACATTTTGGGCGAGCGCGTGGTGCGCCGCCACCGGGTCAAGGTGCGCCCGGAAAACCTGATCGCCAGCGTGTCGGACATCAACGAAGGCGACTTGGTCGTCCATGCGGAACACGGCATCGGGCGTTACGACGGGCTGCAGACCATCGACGTCGGCGGGGCGGCGCATGATTGCCTGATGCTGGTCTATGCCGGCGACGACAAGCTGTTCATTCCGGTCGAGAATATTGAGATCGTTACGCGCTACGGCTCCGAAGGCGGGCCGGGGCAGTTGGACCGCCTGGGCGGGGCCGCCTGGCAGGCGCGCAAGGCCAAGATGAAGGCGCGCATCCGCGACATGGCGGAAAAGCTGATGCAGGTCGCGGCGGAACGCCTGATGAAGGACGCGCCGCGCCTGGAAGGGCACCCGGGGGCTTACGACGAATTCTGCGCGCGCTTCCCCTATGACGAGACGGAAGATCAGCTGCGGGCCATTTCCGACACCCTGGAAGACCTGGCCAAGGGCCTGCCGACGGACCGGCTGGTCTGCGGCGACGTCGGCTTCGGCAAGACCGAGGTCGCGCTGCGCGCCGCCTTTACGGCGGCGCTCACCGGCAAGCAGGTCGCCGTCGTGGTGCCGACCACGCTGCTGGCCCGCCAGCACTACAAAACCTTCCAGGAACGCTTCGCCGGGTTCCCCGTGAAGATCGGGCAGCTGTCGCGTCTGGTCACCGCCAAGGACACGGCCAAGGTCAAGGACGGCATGGCCAAGGGCGACATCGACATCGTCGTCGGGACCCACGCGCTGCTGGCCAAGGACGTGCGCTTCCGCGACCTGGGCCTGCTGATCATCGACGAGGAACAGCACTTCGGCGTCGCCCATAAGGAACAGCTCAAGCAACTGAAGACCAACGTCCACGTCCTGGTGCTGACCGCGACGCCGATCCCGCGCACCTTGCAGATGGCCCTGTCGGGCCTGCGCGAGATGAGCCTGATCGCCACCCCGCCCGTGGACCGGCTGGCCGTGCGCACCTTCGTGCTGCCGTTCGATCCGGTCATCATCCGCGAGGCCATGGTGCGTGAACTGCACCGGGGCGGGCAGGTCTATTACGTCTGCCCGCGCGTGTCGGACCTGGACGGCGTCGCCAACCAGATCACGGAAATGATGCCCGACGCGCGCATCGCCCTGGCCCACGGGCAGATGAAGCCGCGCGACCTGGAAGACGTGTTCCAGGCCTTCGCCGACGGCGCCTATGACGTGCTGGTGTCGACCAACATCATCGAATCCGGCCTCGACCTGCCGCGGGTCAACACCATCATCATGCACCGCGCCGACCGCTTCGGCCTGGGCCAGCTCTATCAGCTGCGCGGGCGGGTCGGGCGGTCGAAGATCCGCGCCTATGCTTATCTGACGGTGCCGGCGCGCGGCAAGCTGACGCCGACGGCGGAAAAGCGCCTGGAGGTCATGCAGACCCTCGACACCCTGGGCGCGGGCTTCACCCTGGCCAGCCACGACATGGACATCCGGGGGGCGGGCAACCTGCTGGGCGAGGAACAGTCCGGCCATATCCGCGAGGTCGGGGTCGAGCTGTATCAGCGCATGCTGGAAGAAGCCGTGGCCGAGGCCAAGAGCGGGGGTGGCGAGAGTGCCGCGGACGAGGATTGGAGCCCGCAAATCTCCCTTGGCACTGAAGTGTTAATCCCCGACCACTACGTCGCTGACCTGAGCCTGCGTCTGGATCTGTACCGCAGGATTTCACGCCTGTCCGGCGACGACGAGATGGAGGACCTGGCGGTCGAACTGATCGACCGTTTCGGGCCGATGCCGGAAAGTGTGCAGAACCTGCTGGACCTGGTGCGCCTCAAGGGATCGTGCCGCCGCGCCGGGGTCGCCAAGGTCGATGCCGGGCCGCGCGGCGCCACCGTGCAGTTCCGCGGCGACGATTTCGCCGACCCGGCGGGTCTCGTTCAATGGATCACCCAGCAGAAGGGCAAGGCCAAGCTGCGCCCCGACCATCGGCTGATCTACGTCAGCGACTGGCCCGACAAGCAGGCGCGGACCAAGGGCGTGCGCTTCCTGGTGTCGCAGCTGGCGGCCATCGCGGGCAAGGCGGCGGCCTAGGCGCTTTCTACTAGTAGGAAATCAGTGAATGACCTTCGTGCCCGCCTGGGGGGCGACGACGGGCTCGCCCACGGTCAGCGCCAACCCCCATTCCGCCTTCTGCACCGTGGTCGCCACCATGTGGCAGAACCCATGCAGCAGTTTCTTGTCCAGGGTCACGGTGACGTTCATGTCGTTGGAGGTCTGGAACCCCAACACCAGTTTCTTGCCGTCCCAGGGTTTGACCTTGGCGCCGACAACGATCATCGGGCCCGTATTGGCGGTCAGATCAACCGTGTCCTCGTCGTGCTTGCGGGAAAAGTCGGAGTCCTGCACGGCGGCCTGATGTTCCATGCCCAAGACCGCGTCGCGCACCTTGACGGGCACGTCGGGGGCCGGGGGTGGGGCCTCGGAGGCACCAGCGGGGGCGTTCTCGTCTTTGGCTTGCGGGCGCAGGCCGCTGAGGTCCGCCGTCTGCGCCAACTGGCCGCCCAGCGCCGGCCACATCGCCGCGACGAAGCGGCGGGTCAGCCATAGGCGGTATTCGGTTTTTTCGCTGGTCGCGATGCGCAGCATCATGCGGTCCTCGGTGGGCACGTAGGTCACCGTCATCTGATGCAGGCGTTTTGTCACGGTCGGATCGCGGCCTCCGGCTCAGGCGGCCGAGGCGGCGGCGTCGAGCATGCGCGCCAGGATCTGCGGTTCCTGGGCGCCGGAAATCACCATGGGGCCGGTGAACACGAAGGACGGCACACCGTTGACGCCGAGGCGGTGGGCGCGGGCGTTGTCCTGGGTCACGGCCTCCAGGTCCGTGTCGCCGGCCAGATAGGCCCGCAGGTCGGCACGGCCGAGGCCGTGGCGGTCGCCGATGTCGAGCAGCACCTGTTCCTCGCCGATGTCGAGGCCATGAACGAAATAGGCGACGAACAGGGCTTCGACCACGGCGTCGGCGGCGGCGCCGTGGCGGGCAGCGTATTTGACCAAGCGGTGGGAATCGACGGAATTGGGCGTCTTCTGGATGCGCTCGAAGGCGAAATCGATCTCGACCGACTGACCGGCCTCACCGATCGCGCCGTAGATGCGCCGCACCCGCGTTTCCGATCCGAATTTCTTGACCAGATAGGCCGTGCGGTCGACGCCGTCGGGCGGCAGTTCGGGATTCAACAGGAACGGCCGCCAATGGGTGGTGACGTTCAGGTTGGGGCGCAGGGCCAGGGCCTGATCCAACCGGCGCTTGCCGATGTAGCACCAGGGGCAGACGGTGTCGTAGATGATTTCGATGTCCACGCGGCGGGCCCTTAATCCCTAATCAGGGCAAAGTATAAGGGGGCGGCACGGACGTGCACACCCCCTTGATACCCGGGCTGCCGGCGGGGAGGGGAGGACCGGCTGGCCGGTGCCTCAGTGGCTGAAGCGCGGCCGGGGCTGATAGAGCGCCCGGTTGAACGCGGCCCATTCCGGCGGCGAATAAGGGTAGGCCGTGGCGGCCGGCGTCTTTTTGGGCCGGTTGAAGATGAAGCCGCGAAACAGAATAATGTGCGAGAGCATGTCGTGGTCTCCTTTCAGGGTGGAGAATCGCTAGACATCAATATACGCACATTGTGCGGAAAAATCCATTAAATATGCGCACAATGTGCGCTTCATAGGCGTGGAAAACCAAATGGTCTATACATTTTTTCGGGCATGTTTTGCTTAAACGCAAGCACTTAGACGCGCCGAGGTGATCCGGAAAAAACTTTTGTCTATATGACCTTAGTCCAGCGCCGGAACGGGGCAGGTGCGCCGGAAATCAGCGCCGCGCGTCCGGCACCCGCAGGATCAGGATGAACCCGACGACAAAGAAGGCGATCACCGTCGCCATGCCGTGGCGCTGGCTTTCGGCCATGCTGGTGGCCCAGGCGACGGCGGCGGGGCCGACGAAGGCCGTGGCCTTGCCGGCAAGCGCCATGAAGCCGAACATCTCCGTGCGCAGGTGGTCGGGGGCGAGGTGCGCCATCAGGGACCGTCCCGCCGCCTGGCCCGGGCCGACGAACAGGCCGATCCCAAGCGCGAAGGCCCAGAACAGGGCCTTGTCGGTGACGGAGACGATGGCGAGCCCGAACACGATGAGGCCCAACAAGGAAATCAGGATCGTGCGCTTAGGCCCCATCCAATCGTCGACCCAGGCCATGGCAAAGGCACCGATCCCGGCGGTGACGCTCATGCCGATACCAAGCTGAATGACCTCGGCCTGTTCCATGCCGAAGGTGCCGGCGGCGTAGATGCCGCCGAAGGTGAACATGGTGCCGAGACCGTCCATGTAGATCATGTAGCCGATCAGAAAGACGATGATGCCGTCATAATCCCGCGCCCGCCGCAGGGTGCCGCGAAGCGTGGCGATGCCGTCGCGCACCGCCGTCAGGGCCGGCAGGCCGCGGGACGGCGTGTCCGGGGTAAACAGGAACAGGGGCAAGGAGAACAGAGCCAGCCAGATCGCGACGAAGGGCCCGGAAATGCGCACGTGTTCGGCCGTTTCCTTATCCAGGCCCAGCCACGGCACCTCGGGCTGCACGAAGCCGACCAGCAGCACGACCAGGCAGACGATCCCGCCCGCATAGCCGAACCCCCAGGCCCAGCCCGACAGCCGCCCGATGCGGTCGCGCCCGGCGACGTCGGGTT
>DNMS01000043.1:0-3665 GCA_003488105.1 Rhodospirillaceae bacterium | reverse complement strand
CGGCGACGTCGGGCAGCATGGCGTTGTAGAACACGGTTGCCGTTTCGAAGGTGAAGTTGGCGGCGGCGGCCAGGACGAGGGCCAGTACGACCGATGACGGGGAGGGCTCCACGTACCACATCAGCGCCGTCGCGATGACGAGGCCCAGGGTGAACACGAATATCCAGGGTTTGCGCCGCCCGCCCCGGTCGGCGATGGCGCCCAGGACCGGTGCCGAAATGGCGACGCAGAACGACGAGGCGGAAATGGCGTAGCCCCACATTTCCGTGCCGGCGATGGGGTCGGCGGCAACGGCCTTGGTGAAATAGGCGCTGAACACGAAGGTCGAGATGACCGCCGCATAGGCCGAATTGGCCCAGTCGTACATGGCCCAGGCGAGAGCACCCAGGAACGACGCGGGTTTCGTCGGCGCTGTGGACTGCGGTTGGTCGGTCATCGGCGAGGGGACATGTTAGGGGCATCCGGCGGCGGTTCGTAGATGGGGGACCGTAAGCTGGATCGCCGACGGCAGGCAAGGAAGTTGCAAGGCGAATGCGGAACGGCGTTGCAATGATGGCGCAGACTCGCCATACGGCGGCCATGATTGCCGGGCAAAACCCGTTGGATCACGATCTTCCCCAACAACACGGTTCGCGAAAGTCACGCATGCAGAACGATCCCAAAGAAATCGCAAAAAACTTGATCCAGGAACATGGATTGGACGACGCCCTTTCGGTCGCCATCGAAGGTGCTATCGATGCGCAACGCGCGGGCGACAATTATACCCTGAGCGTTTGGCGGGAAATTAAGGCCGTCATCCGCAAGCACATCACCGAGCAAGCGGCGTAAGGCATCGGGAAGGGTAGGGTTTTAAACGGGTGGTGCGGAGTTAAGCAGGCGGAGCCGAAAGTAGCTGGTGCCGCCTTCGCTGAATTCCGCGGTCAGGTCCCCCCCCATGGCCCGCATGATCGACCGGCTGATCGGTAACCCCAATCCGGCGCCTTTGCCGCGCGCGGATTTGCTGCCCCGGGAAAATTTTTCGAAGATTGTCGCGGCGTCTTCCTGGGACACGCCTCCGCCGTTGTCCATGATGTCGATCAGCACGTGTTCGCCGTTCCTGTAGGCGTTGATGCGAACCTCCGGCTGGTCGGAGTCATTGTATTTTACGGCGTTCGACAGAATGTTCAGCAGAACCTGATGCAGACGATCCTCGTTCGCTTTGACCCATAACGTATCCTGTTCATATTCAATGTTGACCAGGACGTTGGCGTTCCTTGTGACGCCCGACATGGCGTCCAGGGCCGCCGTGATGGCGGTCTTTATTTCGATGAGTCCGATTTGCAGCTTCACGGTGCCGGACTCGAACCGGCTGATATCCAGAAGTTCATCCAGCAGACGCGTCAGCCGGCGGCTTTCGTCATGAATGATGGCGACGAAGCGCCTTTGATCGGCGAGGGATATCGGGTCATCGGCCGCCAGGGTTTCCGAGAAGGATTGGATCGAGGTCATCGGTGTGCGCAGCTCGTGACTGATCTGACTTAGAAATTCGTCTTTCTGCGCATCCAGGACCCGAAGGCGTTCGTTCACTTCGCGAAGCTGGTGGGCGGTGCGTTCCAACTGGGCGGATTTCTCGGACAATTGCCGGGATGTTTCGACGAGCTGCAGCGCCTCGTCAGCGATGTCGATCAGATCGGTCATGCCGACGGTCTCATGCCCGGCGATGCGTGACACCATGGCGTGGGCCGACGCCGCACCGATGGAGCCGGCCAATTCCCGTTCAAGTCTGGCGATGACGGCGTCGCTGGCTTGGGGCAATCCGGTGGTGCCTTGCTCGATCGCCATTTCATCGAATAGACGGCGGGCGGCGTCGGTGCCAAGGATACGCTGAGCCAGGATGAACAAATCTTCCGAGTCGGCGGTGCTGGTCGCGACGTTCGAAGGAACGCCACCAGACGAGCGGAAGACGTCAACGAACATCGCTGCCTGAAACCGCTCAAGCGTGCCCGCATTGGTCAGGTTCGACACGATGAGGAAGGTCAGGGCGTTGGTACCGACGCTCCAGATGACGGCGTGAACCAGGGAATCCATTCCCTTGAATCCGAACAGCGCCTGGGGGCGCAGCATGTCGATGCCCCATGGCCCGTTGGCCAGCGTTGCCGCGCTGAGTACGAAGTCGCCTCCGAAGCTGGGCAGGAACAGCGTGTAGGCCCAAAAAATGAAGCCCACGATCAGCCCGGCAAAGGCGCCCGTCCCGGTTGCGCCGCGCCAGAAAATCCCGCCGAGCAGGCTGGGCAGGAATTGGGCGACGCCGACGAAGGCGATCAAGCCGATTGCGGCCAAGGCATCGGACCCGCCGCTGGCTTGGAAATACAGAAACCCAAGGCCGAGGATAAAGGCAATGCTGATCCGCCTGGATACCAGAAGAAGATTTCGGACATCGCCGCTGACGGCGCGCGTTCCGTGCAACAGGCGCAACGCCACCGGCATCACGATATGGTTGGACACCATGGTCGATACCGCAATCGCGGCAACGATCACCATGGAGGTCGCCGAAGAAAACCCGCCCAAGAAAGCAAACAGCGCCAGTTCGTGCCGGTCATAGGCAAGCGGTATCGTCAGGACATAAAGATCCGGGTTCGACGTTGTCGGCATGACCTGTAGGCCGACCAGCGCGATGGGCATGATGAAGATGGTCATGCCGAACAGATAAAGCGGGAACAGCCAGGACGCCGTCGTCAAATGACTTTCTTCCACGTTTTCGACCACCGTTACCTGGAACTGCCGCGGCAGGCAGATGATCGCGGTTGCCGACAGAAACGTCAGGGTGATCCATCTTGGGCCGAAAATGTCGCTGGACCCGCGGATGACATCGGGATGCACGTTTTCAAATACATCGGTAAAGCCACCGGAAATGCCGTAGGTGACAAAGAACCCGACGGCGATCAGCGCGAGCAATTTGATGATGGCCTCAAGGGCGATGGCGGCGACCACCCCGTGATGGCGTTCATTGGCATCAAGGTTTCGCGTTCCGAACAAGATCGTGAAAAGCGCCATGCCGGCGGCCACCCAGAACGCGGTGGTGATGGCATCGGCGTCGCTGGAAATGATCTGATAACTTCGGACCACGGATTGAAGTTGCAGCGCGATGTAAGGCGTCGTTGCGATCACCGCGATCAGGGTTACCAGCACGGCAAGACTGGAGCTTTTGCCGTAGCGCGATGAGATCAAGTCGGCGATGGAGGTGATCCGGTGGGCGCGCCCGATCCGGACCAGTTTGCGCAGTATCCACCACCACCCGATAAAAACCAATGTAGGCCCCAGGTAGATGGTGACGAATTCGAGCCCGTTTCGGGCGGCCGAGCCCACGGCGCCGTAAAACGTCCAGGACGTGCAATAGACGGAGATCGAAAGGGTGTAGACGATGGGCGAATGTAGCCAGCTTGTGCGGCTTCGCTGGGCCCGCCGGTCAACGAAGAAGGCGACGGCAAATAACAGAACCACATAGCCAAGACAGACCGTCAACAGGACATTGACGGAAATCATCAGTTCGCAGGATCGGTATTTGTTGGGGGGGCGGGCTCGCCGTCGCCTTGGGGCTGTGATGCTGCCGGTGTACCGGTAGCGCTGAGCGGGCCGGCCATGACCGCGGCCCCCAATATCAGTGCGGCCCAAACCGTAAAGATGTA
>DNMS01000103.1:9713-10237 GCA_003488105.1 Rhodospirillaceae bacterium | reverse complement strand
GGGATCAGGCCGTGTTCGCTCTGCGCCACGGGTTTCCTGATCTTCCCGCCGACACGGACGCGGAATGGATGGATCTGGCGCAGGCCACCTTCGTCGAAGGGCCCGACGGCCGCATCCACCGCGACTGGGACCTGGATATCGTCAAGCCGCTGCTCGCCCTGCCCCCCGGCGACACGGACCTGTGGCCGTATTTTCGCGCCCTTAAACAGGTGCCGACGGGGGTTGTCCGGGGGGCGAAGTCGGATATTCTGAGCGACGAGATTCTAACTGCGATGATCCACGAGCGACCCGGGCTGATCCATGCCACAGTGCCGAACGTGGGCCACCCGCCCAACCTTCGCGAACAACCATCCAAGGAAGTCATCGATGCCGTCCTCGCCCGCGTCTGAAGTGCTGACATTTGCCGATATCGAAAGCGCCGCCGAAGTCCTGAAGGGCATCGCCGTCGTCACCCCGGTGCTGGAAAGCCCGCTGCTCAACGCGGCGCTGGGTTTTCGTCTGCGGATCAAGGCGGAGCCGCTGCG
>DNMS01000103.1:2297-9614 GCA_003488105.1 Rhodospirillaceae bacterium | reverse complement strand
TGGAAAGCCCGCTGCTCAATGCGGCGCTGGGCTTTCGCCTGCGCATTAAGGCGGAGCCGCTGCAGATCACCGGATCGTTTAAATTTCGCGGTGCCTACAACGCCATTTCCCGCATCCCCCAGGACAAGCGCGCAGCCGGGGTGGTCGCCTTTTCCTCGGGCAACCATGCCCAGGGCGTGGCGGCGGCGTCCTCCATGCTGGGCCTGCCGTCGGTCATTTTGATGCCCAAGGACGCACCCAAGACCAAGATCGAGTTAACCCAGGCCTGGGGCGCGGAGGTCGTGACCTTCGACCGCTTCACGGAAAGCCGCGAGGAACTGGGCGCCAGGTTGCGCGAAGAACGGGGCGCCCCCCTGATCAAACCCTACGACGACCCTTTGATCATGGCCGGCCAAGGTACCCTGGCGGCCGAGGCCGTGCGGACCTGCGCCGCCGAGGGCTGGGCGCCCGATATCTTCATCAGCCCCTGCGGCGGTGGTGGGCTGATCGCCGGCTGTTCGACATCGGTGCGCGCTCTGTCGCCGGAAACGGCCATCTATTCAGCCGAACCGGCGGGCTTTGATGACACGGCGCGGTCACTGACCGCGCATGAGCGCCTTGCCAACGATCCGGCCGCGCGCTCCATCTGCGACGCGCTGCTGGCGCCGGAACCGGGGAAACTGACCTTCACCGTCAATGCCGAACGCCTGACTGGCGGGCTCTGCGTCACCGACGACGAGGCGATGACCGCCATGGCGGTCGCCTTCAAGTATCTGAAATTGGTGGTGGAACCGGGGGGCGCCGTGGCCTTGGCCGCCGCGATCACCGGCAAGGTCGACTGTAAGGGCAAGAACGTGCTGGTCGTCTGTTCCGGCGGCAATGCGGACGCGGAAATTTACGCGGAAGCCCTCAAGCGGCCCCTGCCGTTCTAAAAACGGAAAAAGTGCGGTCGGGTCCCGACGCCGTCTTCGATGCCTTATTCGGCGGCGGCGGGTGCAGTTTTGGGCGCGGACGCGGAGGCGATGGTCTGGCGGACGGCATCGACATCCTTCTTTTCGACCAGGCGCTTGCAGTGACCTTCCAGGAAGGCCCCGTTTTCGATCGCCAGATCTTCGTGAAGAATGTCGCCGATGACGCGCGCAGAGCGTGCCAGAGTCACGGACCGGGCCTTGATCTGGCCGTTGATGGTGCCGTGGACCTGCACCCGATCTGCGACGATTTCGCCCTTGATGTTGGCCGTTTCGCCAACAAGCAGGCTTTTTGTGCGGATATCGCCGTCGATGGTGCCGTCGATTTGGATTTCACCGTCCGAGCTCAGATCCCCGATGATGCGAAGGTCGGCCGAAATAATTGACGGACCGGCCGATTTCACCGTGGGCTGTTGGCCGCTTTGGCTGCTCGTACCCTTACTTGTCTTTGAAAACATACTTTCCTGCCCTGATGAACTTGAGCGGGTTCAACGGCTTGTTGTTGAACACCACCTCGTAATGGAGGTGTGGCCCCGTGCTTCGGCCCGTACTACCCAGAAGTCCAATCTTCTCATGAAACTTCACTTCTTGGCCAACCTTAACGAGAACCTTGCTGAGATGCGCGAACCGGGTTTTCAGCCCCAGCCCGTGGTCGATCTCAATCAGGCGGCCATAACGTCCCTTCCAGCCGGCGTAGGTCACCTTGCCCGCGGCCGTCGAATAAACCGGAGATTTCACCGGCCCACCCAGGTCGACGCCGTAATGGGCGGACCAGCGGTTGGTCATGGGGTCCTTGCGCTTGCCGTAGCTTGAGGTGATGTAATAGGACGTCAGAGGCGCTGCGAGCGGCACGCGGGCGATGGATTCCTGAAGGGATTCAAGACGGTTCAGATTGCGGTCCAGGTTGGCCAACTCAAGCTTCAGGTCGCCGGCCGGCAGTCCGTCGGGGTCGACCGGAATGAACGGACCGCCAACGCCTGACTTTTCCTCTTCGCTGACGCCAAGCAGCCGGTCCGGCTCCAGGCCGGTCAGTTCGATGACCTTTTCCAGGCCGGCGATCTGGTCACCGGCGCGCTCGTTCATGCGCTGGACGACCTCGCCTTCCGTTTCCTGAAGTTCCTTCAGGCGCGAGGTCAGTTCCTCGACCCGGTTGCGCATGCGCGATGAATCGTTCTGCGCCTTGTTGCGCTCGGTCATGATCAGATTGAGGTCGCTTTCGACCGCATTCAGATTGTCCTTCAGCGCGAAGTTACGGCCCGACATGGACGTCATTTCGTTCTCAAGCGTGGCCAACTGTTCCTTCAGCCGCTCGCGGGCGCTGATGACCTGCTGACGCTCGGCGGCGGTGATTTCCAGCTTGCGGGACACGGAACTCAGGTTGCGCTGCAAAGCGGCGTTCTTTTCCACCAACCCCAGCATAAGGGAATGGTTTTCCTCAAGATCCTTGGTGATCGAGGCGAACTTGCGCTGGTACTCGGCGACTTCGCTCAGCAACGAACGATAGGCCAAGCGCGCGCCGGCGATCTCGTCGTCCTTGGCCTGCAGGACCTGATCGTGCATCAGGAAGCTGACGGAGGTGAAGGTGCTCCACGACAACGCCACGGCGACGACGCCGGACATCACAATCTGCAGGGGCTGAGAAACCTTGAAGTAGGACACCCGCCCTTCGGTGCGCACGACGAACTGGCGTTCCGGGAACAGCCGATCAATAAGCGCCCGCAGGTGCTTTACGGCATTCGTTTCGAAGGCTCCCCGTCTCATCATTCCCCCGTGTTCCTTCCCTCGTACGTTGGCCATTCCGGTCCCAGTTCGGTGCCGCCCGACACTTGGCTTTCGCGCCTGGTCCGGGTAGACAGTCTTTATTGTTTTTGGGCCGCATCCAGGCCCCCATCGGCCCCGGAAACGATCTGCCTGCGTCGAAGGTATAGGGAAGGTCTAAGGCGTTCAAGTCTACATTTCCGCGAGTCCCCGAAGACATCGAAAAAGCGTTGAATTTCCGCCCTTTCCAGAAGGCTCAAGGCGATTAGACCTCCCCGCCGGCGGGCCACGCAAAGGAGCATCAGATTGACTGAAGACACCACGTCCGGGGCCGCGCCAAGCTCCGGCCCGGATCGCCCCCCGGCCCTCAATCCCGCGATGATCGTTGCCACATGGTTCGGCTGCGGCCTGTCGCCGAAGGCACCGGGAACCGTCGGCTCCCTGGGCGCCCTGCCCGTCGCCTGGGCGATCCTGTTCTATTCGGGGTGGCCCTGGCTGGCCGTCGCGGCGGTTGCGGCGACGGTGATCGGCATTCTCGTCACGGTGGTGGTGCTCAGGCGTTCCGCCGTCAAGGATCCGTCCTTCGTGGTGATCGATGAGGTCGCGGGGCAATGGATCGCCCTGCTGCCGGCGGGCCTGGACCCGATCCTGTTTGCCGCCGGATTTATCGCCTTCCGCCTGTTCGACATCTGGAAACCCTGGCCCGTCAGCTGGGCCGACCGCAAGGTTCCAGGTGCTGTCGGCGTGATGCTGGATGATCTGATCGCCGGAGGCTTTGCGGCGGCCCTTGTCTACGGATTAGGATACGTGATGGCCGGAGGAACCTAACACCATGACCGATGCCGCGATTGACGATCTGGCGCGCCAGGTGATCGAAACCTATGCGGCCCGGGGCCTGACCCTGGGCACGGCGGAAAGCTGCACGGGCGGCCTGATCGCCGGTGCCTTGACCGGCATCTCGGGATCATCGGCGGTGGTCGACCGAGGCTTCGTGACCTATTCCAACGATGCCAAGATGGATCTTCTGGACGTCAACGCCCGGACTCTGCGCGACCATGGTGCGGTGTCCGAGGAGACCGCCCGCGCCATGGCCTGGGGCGTGCTGACCCATGCCCCTGTCGACTGCGCCGTCGCCGTCACTGGTATCGCCGGCCCGACCGGCGGGACCAAGGACAAGCCTGTCGGCCTCGTCCACTTCGGTGCTGCGCGCCACGGGCGGGACATCATTCACGAACGGCACGTGTTCGAGGGCGACCGGACGGCGGTGCGGGCAGCGACCGTGAAACGGGCCTTGGAACTGCTGCTCAGCCTCGCTGGCTGACCGCGCTGCTGGGCGTCGGTGCGCCGCCGTAAAGGTCCTGGGCGCGGCTTTCAAAGGCGTTGACCATCTTGGTCACGGCCTCATTGAAGACCACCGAGATCGCCGACTGCAGCAGCTTGGAGCGGAATTCGAAATCCACGTAAAAGTCGATCTCGCAGCCCTGCCCGTTCTCGGCCGGTGCGAATATCCAATGGTTTTTCAGATACTTGAACGGACCGTCCGAATAAGCGACGTCGATCCGCCTGGCCTCCCAATCCAGCGTCACGCGGGACGTGAAGCGTTCGCGGAAGATCTTGAAGCCAATCACCATGTCAGCGACCAGAAGCGTATCCGAGCGTTCGCGGATGCGCGTCGCCTGACACCAGGGCAGGAATTCGGGATAGCGGCCGACGTCGGCAACCAGATCGAACATCTGATCCGCCCGGTAAGGCAGACGGCGGATTTCCGCATGTGTGGGCATGACCCTTAGCCCCGGCCCGCCTGACGCGCGGCCTGCAATTTAGCGAAGTCCTCGCCCGCATGGTGGCTTGAGCGGGTCAGCGGTGAGGCCGACACCAGAAGGAAGCCCTTGGCCTCGGCCAGACGCCGGTATTCGGTGAACTCGTCCGGCGTGACGAAACGGTCGACGGGGGCATGGCGCGTGGTCGGCGCCAGATACTGACCGATGGTCAGGAAGTCGACCCGGGCGGAGCGCAGGTCATCCATCACCTGCAGCACTTCGGAGCGGGTTTCGCCAAGGCCGACCATGATACCGGACTTGGTGAACACATTTGCGTCGATGTCCTTGGCCCGGTCCAAGATCTTCAGGGAATGGAAATAGCGCGCGCCCGGGCGGATCGAGGGGTAGAGCCGCGGCACGGTTTCCAGATTGTGGTTGAACACGTCCGGCTTGGCGGCGATCACGGCCTCCAGGGCGCCCGGCTTGTCGCGGAAATCGGGGGTCAGGATTTCGATGGTCGTTTCCGGCGTGGTCTCGCGCAGGCGCTCGATGCATTTCACGAACTGCCCCGCCCCGCCGTCGGCCAGATCGTCGCGGTCGACGGAGGTGATGACCAGATGCTTCATGCCCATTTCGCCGGCGGCGATGGCCAGGTTGTCGGGCTCCAGCGGATCGACCTTCCCCGGCTTGCCCGTGGCTACGTTGCAGAAGGCGCAGGCGCGTGTGCAGATGTCGCCCAGGATCATCACCGTGGCGTGCTTCTGGGCCCAGCATTCGCCGATGTTCGGGCAGGCCGCTTCCTCGCAGACCGTCGTCAGGTTGCGTTCGCGCATCAGCTTGCGGGTTTCCGCGTAAGCCGGTGACGTGGGCGCCTTGACCCGGATCCACGCAGGTTTTTTCTGGTGGGGGTTTTCCGGGTTCTTGGCTTTCTCCGGATGACGCAGCGGCCGAACGTTGTCTGTGTTTGCCATGGTTTAGAAGTGGATCACCCGCCCATAGGCGTCAAGGACGGATTCATGCATCATTTCCGACAGGGTCGGATGCGGGAACACCGTGTGCATGAGGTCTTCCTCGGTGGTTTCCAGGCCCATGGCGATGACGAAGCCCTGAATAAGCTCGGTCACTTCGGCGCCGACCATGTGCGCACCCAGCAATTGCCCGGTCTTGGCGTCGAACACGGTCTTGACCAGGCCCTCGGGCTCGCCCAACGCGATCGCCTTGCCGTTGCCGAGGAACGGGAAGCGGCCGACCTTGACGGTGTAGCCCTGCTCTTTCGCCTTGGCCTCGGTCAGGCCGACGCTGGCGACCTGCGGATGGCAGTAGGTGCAGCCCGGAATATGGGTCTTTTCCATGGGATGGACGCCGTCCAGGCCCTTGATCTTCTCGACGCAGATGACGCCTTCGTGCTCGGCCTTGTGGGCCAGCATGGGCGGCCCCGCGACGTCACCGATGGCATAGACGCCCGGCTCCGCCGTGCGGCCGTATTCATCAATGACGATGCAGCCCCGGTCGGTCTTGACCTTGGTGTTCTCCAGGCCGATGCCTTCGATGTTGCCCTGCACGCCGACGGCGGAAATCACCCGGTCGACGGTGATTTCCTGGGTCTTGCCGTCCTTGCCTTCAACCGTGCAGGTCACGTTGTTGGCCCCCTTGGCCAGCTTCGTGACCTTGGCCTCGGTCATGATCTTGAGGCCCGATTTCTCCATCTGCTTGCGCGCGACGGCGGAAATCTCGGCGTCCTCGACGGGCATGATCTGGGTCATGACCTCGACCACCGTCACGTCCGCACCCAGCGTGTGATAGAAACTCGCGAATTCGATGCCGATGGCGCCCGATCCGATGACCAGCAGCTTTTTCGGGAAGATGTCGGGCTTCAGCGCCTCGAAATAGGTCCAGACCAGCTTGCCGTCGGGCTCCAGCCCCGGCAGGGCCCGGGGGCGGGCACCCGTGGCGACGATGATGTGTTTGCCGGTCAAATCGGGCAACGCCTTGCCGTCGGTGCCGGTGACCGCGACCTTGCCACCGCCCTTGAGCACGCCGGTGCCGTCGACGACCGTCACCTTGTTCTTTTTCAGCAGATGCCCGACGCCACCGTTCAGTTGTTTCGATACGCCGCGCGAGCGGCCGATGACCTTTTCGATGTCGAAGGACACGTCCTTGGCGCTCAGGCCGTAGGCGTCCGCATGCTGCATGTAGTGGTAGATTTCGGCGGAGCGCAGCAGCGCCTTGGTCGGGATGCAGCCCCAGTTGAGGCAGATGCCGCCCAGGTGCTGTTTCTCGACCACGCAGGTCTTGAAACCCAGCTGCGCCGCGCGGATGGCGGCGACATAGCCGCCCGGCCCGCCGCCGATGATGACGATGTCGAAGGAGGTGTCGGCCATGATGTCTACCCTCCCCGCCTACAGCAGCAACTGAATGGGATCTTCGAGGATCGCCTTCAGTTCCTTGGCGAAACCGGCCGCCGTGGCGCCGTCGATGCAGCGGTGATCGACCGCGAGGGTCAGGGACATCACCGTGGCGACGGCAAGCGCGCCGTTCTTGACCACCGGGCGCTGTTCGCCGGCACCGACGCTGAGGATGCCGCCCTGGGGTGGGTTGATGATCGAATTGAACGACTTCACCCCGAACATGCCCAGGTTGGAAATGGTGAAGGTGCCGCCCTGGAATTCCTCGGGCGCCAGCTTGCCGTCCCGTGCCTTGCCGGCCAGCTCCTTGGCCTTGGCGGAAATGGCGGCGAGGCCCAGCGATCCCGCGTCCTTGATGATCGGCGTGATCAGGCCGCCTTCGATGGCGACGGCGATGGAGACATCGGCGCGCTTGAACTTGAGGATCGCGTCGTCCGTGTAGGATAC
>DNMS01000103.1:441-1962 GCA_003488105.1 Rhodospirillaceae bacterium | reverse complement strand
TCTTGTAATCCGCCCCGTCGCGGCCGTTCAGGTCCTTGCGCGCGGCCAGCAGCTTGTCGATCTCGACATCGATCTGGATGTTGAAATGCGGAATGTCGCGGGCCGAGGCCGTCAGCCGCGAGGCGATGACCTTGCGCATGGAGGAATTCGCCACGGCCTCGAATTCCGGCATGTTGGCGAACACCGGATCGCCTTGGGTCGGCGTCGGCGCGGCGGCCGGGGCGCTGACACCCGAGGGAGCAGCCGCCGCCGAAGGGGCGGCCTTGCCCGTGCCGGCGGCCAAAGCCGCCTCCACGTCGCGTTTGACCACGCGGCCGCGCGGGCCGGAGCCGGAAATGGCACCAAGGTCGAGGCCCTCCTGGGCGGCGATGCGCTTGGCCAGCGGGCTGGCGACCACCCGGTCGCCGGATGCGGCCGCCGGGGCGGCGGTGGGTGCTGCGGGCGTTGCCGGTGCGGCTTTGGGTGCGTCTGCCGTCGGCGCCGGGGCAGCAGCGCCGCCCGAGGTGTCGGCGCCGTCGAGGGCCGAGGCGTCCTCGCCGTCTTCCAGCAGCAACGCGATGACCGCGTTCACGGCGACGTCGGCGGTGCCTTCCGGCACCACGATCTTGCCGAGGATGCCTTCTTCCACGGCTTCGACCTCCATGGTCGCCTTATCCGTTTCGATTTCCGCGAGAACGTCGCCGCTTTCCACGGCGTCGCCTTCCTTCTTGTGCCACTTGGCCAGGTTGCCCTCCGTCATGGTCGGGCTCAGGGCCGGCATTAGAATCTTGATCGGCATGATGTCTCTCCCCCGCCTCTACGCGTAGCAGACGGCTTTCGCCGCCTCGACCACGTTATGGGCCTTGGGCAGGGCCAATGCCTCCAGGTTCGCCGCATAGGGCATGGGCACGTCGGCGCCGGACACCCGGGTCGGCGGCGCGTCCAGATCGTCGAAGGCGTGCTCGATCATCAGCTGGTTGATTTCGGCGCCGATCCCGCAGGTCGGCCAGCCCTCTTCGACCGTGACGATACGGTTGGTCTTCTTAACCGAAGCGACCAGGGTTTCGACGTCGATGGGACGCACCGTGCGCAGGTTGATGACCTCCGCGTCGATACCTTCGGCCGCAAGCTTTTCCGCCGCTTCCATGCAGATGCCGACGGCGATGGAGAACGCCACCAGGGTCACGTCCTTGCCGGGCCGCTCGACCTTGGCCTTGCCGATGGGCAGGGTCCAGTCTTCGTCATCCGGGACTTCGAAGCTTTGGCCGTAGAGGATTTCATTTTCCAGGAAGATCACCGGATTGGGGTCCCGGATCGCCGATTTCAGCAACCCCTTGGCGTCCGCCGCCGACCACGGGGCGATGACCTTCAGCCCCGGGCAATGGGCGTACCATGACGCATAGCACTGGGAATGCTGGGCGCCGACGCGGGCCGCCGCCCCGTTGGGGCCGCGAAACACAATGGGGCAGCCCATCTGTCCGCCCGACATGTACAGCGTCTTGGCGGCGGAGTTGATGATCTGGTCGATGGCCTGCATGGCGA
>DNMS01000103.1:0-142 GCA_003488105.1 Rhodospirillaceae bacterium | reverse complement strand
TGTTCGGTGATCGGCGTGTCGATCACGCGCTTGTCACCGAATTCGTCGAGCAAGCCCTGGGAGATCTTGTACGCCCCCTGATACTGGGCGACTTCCTCGCCCATCAGGTAGACGTTGCCGTCGCGGCGCATTTCCTCGGCCA
>DNMS01000350.1:1613-5232 GCA_003488105.1 Rhodospirillaceae bacterium | reverse complement strand
GTTCTGGCTCAGGTTCCGGTTCCGGCACGGCCGCCTGCTCCGGCTTCTGCACCGACAGGACGTTGTCCTGATCGACGCGCAGCGGGCCGATGAATAGGGTGGTTTTGCCGTCCACCACGCCGCCGCCCGTGACCCGGCCGAAGGTGGTGTGGAACACGTCGAGCAGATTGCCCTGACGGTCGAAGGCCGTGACCTGCACCCGGTAAAGACCATCCGGTTGCAGCTGGCCTTCGTTTGACGTGCCGTCCCACTCCACGGCGTGAATGCCCGGATCAGTCGATCCCTGAGCGGTAAACACCTGCTTGCCATCCAGGTTCGAGATGGTGATCTGGGTTTCGACCGAACCCAACGGCATGCCGTAGGTGAAGCGTCCGTAGCCCTCGTCGAGAACAATGTCCTGGCCTTCGACTTCGACGATGTTGTCGATGAACCCGACCAGGCTTGAGAGCTTGTTGGTTTCCTGCACGGCAAGCAGTTTTTCCAGGTTGGCGTTCTGGTAAATCTGCTGTTCCACGCTGGCGAACTGCACAAGCTGCGAGGTGAACTGCGTCGCATCCATGGGATCAAGCGGATCCTGGTGCTGCAACTGGGTTGTCAGCAGAGTCAGGAAACGGTTCAGGTCCTCTTCCAGGCCCTGGGCGCTTTGCCCCGCCTGCGTGTCGGTGTTAACCGAGCCTGAAATTCCGTTGATGATGGACATCGATCCGTTTCCTATCCCGTGGCCTGTTCAGCCGGGGCGCTCCCTTTACGCTCTGACGTCGATCCGGCCATTGTGGAGGACGCCCATTTCGTGGGCGGCCACGGCCGTTTCCATGACGTCGGACGTAAGAGTGTCGTCCTCGGCTTCTTCGCCGCCTGTCTTGCCGGAGGCGAGTTTCTGCTGCTTGCTGCCGTCGTCCTGACCCTTGAGGTTGTAGTTCAGGTCGCCGGACTGCATGTCCAGGCCCGCATCCTGCAGGGCCTTCGAAAGCTGGTCGGAATCGCGGCGCAGCATTTCCAGCGTTTCCGGCTTGTCGGCGGTCACCATGGCGACCGTGCGGCCGTCGTGGGCAACTTCGAGGCGGACCTCGACGCGGCCGAGATGCTGCGGATACAGCCGGATGTTGATCTTGTCGGCACCGGCCTTGATCGCCTTGTTGATCTGCACGGTGACCTGATCCACCACCTTGTTCTTGGCGGCGTGCTGAGGCTGCTGCTGATGGGCCGTTTTCTGGGCCTGCTGCGCCTGATGCGAAGACTGGGTTTGGCTGGCGTTGGCGTTGGCCTGAGTGGCGTTGCCGTCACCCGAGGTATTGGCGCCGTGCGTGCCCGCATTCGATGCGCCGGAAGACGCCTGCACCGGGCCTTTGGCGTCGGCGGTGAGTTGCGCCGCGGTCTGGGCCTGGGTCGCTTGGCCGGTCTGGGCCTGAACCTGCGCGGCCTGTCCCTGCACCGGGTTCTGGTGGCTCTGGACCAGGGCGGCCTGGGCGATCGGGTTCTGGATCTGGGCCTGCTGCGCGTTCTGCGCCTGCTGACCCGACTGCGCCGACTGCTGCTGGCTGCTTGCCAGGGCGGACGTCGCGCTCAGGGCCGACAGCGGCCGGCCATTGGCCATGGCCGCGTTGTCCTGAACGTTGACGTTCACCGCCAGCTTGGCATCACCACCCACGGCTTCGGCAATCTTGCCGGCCTGGGCCTGCAGAAGCGACTCGGCCTGCTTGGCACCGTCCCCGTTGGCTTGTCCGTTGGTCTGAAGGTTCGCGATGTTGCGGATGTGCTGCGCCTGCTGGTTGGCGCGGATCAATTCGTGGTTCAGGGCGCGCTGGTTCTGGCCGGCCTGCGGATCGGCCTTGGCCGTTTCCACGACCTCGTCACCGACCACCTGGGTGGTCTGCGTCGCCTGCTTGGTTGCGTCCTGGCCCTGAGCCTGGGTTGCGAGGGTGGCCAGAACGGCATCGGCCTGACTGCCGGCAAGGGATGCCTGGACCAGAGTTGCGTTCTCGCCTTGGTTCTGGGTCTGCGGCTGAGTACCGGCCTGATTACCGTTGCCCGAATCAGTCCCCGCATTGGCGTCCTGCGTGCCCGACTGGCCGTCCGAAGCCTGGACATTGTCACCACGCTCGGCATTGCCGTCGCGGTTGACCGCATCCTGGCGGCGGCCATCGGAATTGCCGCGGTCGTTGTCTGCCTGGCTGTTGCGGTCGGTGGCGGCAACGTCGGACTGGTCGGCGCGGCGGTCGTCGCCATAGCCGCGGCCGGCGTCGTCGCTCTGGCTGACCTCGTGGTCGTTGCCGAACTGGCGCTTGCGTTCCTGATAACGTGAGGTCTGCTCCACTTCCGTGCGCTCGACGCCGCGTGAAGTGGAACGGTCACGATAAGTTTCCTGACGGTTGTCGGAAGGACGGTCCATGCGGGCGACATCGCGCGCCGCAACCTGCTGGGTCTTGGACGCGTCCATGATCTTGCCCTGCATGTCCATGACCAGGGCCTGGAACGTGTCGAACAATTGCGAGTGGGTGGCGAAACGCCCTGCTTGGCGTGACGCGCCTACTCCAGCAATACCCGAACTTGTGGCCGTAACGTGATCCATCGTGCTCATTCCTTACGCTTCGTTGGCTATCGATCCAAAAATCGGGCGTTCTGCTCCGCGAAAGTCATGAGCAAGCATCGGGCCAGTTCATGAAAAACAGACAACTTATTGAAATATAATAAATAATATTTAGGTAGGAGGGTGCCCTGACTGGGCAATACCGGGTCGACCCGGCAATTTTTGACCGGCAGGGGGAAAGAAGTTACCGCGTTGACGGCCAATCTTGTGCCCGGCGGCAGGCATAAATCATGTCCATGGTGCGGCCATCGATCGGGGTCGGGCCCGGACGGCGATGAGTTTCCCGCATGCCGCTTTTTTCCATGACCTTCAGCATGCCGGTATTACCGGCCAAAGTGCCGGCGGTGACTTGGGCGAGGCCCAGGTCGTTGAACAGATGGGCCATCACGGCCATCCAGGCCTCGGCCCCCAGGCCGGTTCCCCAGGCTGCGCGGTCGCCGATCAGGATGCGGATATCGCCGGTCCCCGTGCGGGGATCGACGTCAGTCGAGATGTTGCCGATGTGGCGACGTCCGCGCGTCTTGTCGCGGATCGCCCACAGGCCATGGGGTGTGCCCGTGAAGCTTGCGATGAAGTCCCGGCAGCTTTCCAGGGTATGGGTCATGTGGCGTTGTTCGGAAAACCGCACGACGTCGGGATCGTTCAGCCAACCCACATAAGTATCGGTCAACAGGTCGTCCGGAAACGGCTGCAGCACCAGCCGTGAAGTCTCCAGAACCGGGGGCATATAAGGCAGGGTTCCGTCCGGGGCCGGGATTTCGCCCCGTGCCATGGCGACCAGGGCGCGGGCGATGCGCCCAGCGGCGGCGAAGCGTGGAGGGGCGGCGGCCCTTGTCGCCATGAAACCCGCCGGATCGGTCAGGGCATGGGCCAAGGCACCGCACAGAGCAGTGCGCGTGAAGACATGAGGAACCGGGCCGTTTTCCCCGCCGGCCAGCCATTGGGCTTCGCTTTCCCGGGGCAGGATGGACAGCACGGCGGCGCCCATGACGGCGGCTTCGGCCAATAGCGACGTCGACAGGCCGACCACAG
>DNMS01000350.1:0-1406 GCA_003488105.1 Rhodospirillaceae bacterium | reverse complement strand
CAGCGTCGTCGACAGGCCGACCACAAGGTCGGCGGCGAAGACCGCCGCATGGGCGCTGCCGCCCGCGCTGATCGCCGCGATTTCGGCGTTATAGGCGGCGTACAGGCTGGCAGGTGTTTTGGGGTGCAGGCGAAGCGCCACATGGGCGTCGGGTGCCACCCGGGCGGCGGCGTCCAGCAATTCTTCGAGGACGATCTCGGTGCGGCCGTCGGCGCCCCCCCGGCCATGCAGGGTATAGTCCGGGCCACGCTGGAACTGCGTGGGATCAAGCCCGTCGGACAGTTCGGCGAGAAACAGGATCAAGAGGTCGTCCCCGGGAAGATCAGGAAACACCTCGCGGCGCAGGGCGGCCCGGCCCCGTGCGGCCAGGGCGTTTCCCGCGTCGCGCACGCGGTCGAACGCCGGATTGCCGGTCACGCGGATGCAGGCCGCATCGACGCCCAGCGCCATGAAGGCGGCGCGCACCATGTCGTCCGCAACCAGCAGCCAGTCCGTCAGATGGGTCAGGGGCGTGTCACCGCGGCCCCGGAAGCGGCGGTCCGCGTTGGCGGGGCCATCGACCAGGCCGACCGTGGGAATGCCCCGCGCCCGTGCCTCGGCGATCAAGGCGAAGGCGGGTGTGCCGGGATCTTCGGCGGTGCCGACGACCAGGGCGGCAACGCCGTTCAGTGCGGCGGATGGCGACAGGTTCGGGTCCCAGGCGTCGGGGGCTTCATCGCGCGCCTCAAGGTAGGTCAGCGCGGTTCCACCCGCCACAAGGCGCGGCCGCTCACCCTGGTCTTCAAGCGCGGCGGAGAGACCCAGGACCATATTGGCCGCCCCTGGGTCTTCGACATGGATCAGGATCACGGAACTGGCCACGGGATCAGTCCAGGGAAAGGCGGGAGCCGCCCTCCGCCGCCGAGCGCAGGACAAGCCCAAGTATCCGTTCATTCACCAGGGCGGAGGCCAACGGCGACCAGGGAACCGCGCGTCCCTCGGCGACGCCGGCGAGGTTATCGTACATGCGGTAGAAGGCGTCGGAAACGGCGGTCTCCAGGATGTCGCCCGCGTCGGAGGCGACCTCCTTCTCGCCGCTCAGGCCCCGGTTTTCGGCCAGGGGGTAGACCTGGGTGACAAGGCCTTCCTGAAGGATCGACAGGCGGCCCGTCTCGCCCCAGAGGTCCAGGCCGACCTCGCGGTACTGGGTGAAGTCGAGGGGTTGGACCGTGGCGACAGTCCCGCTCGTAAAAGTCAGGGCGAAGACGACATGGCGGTCGCTGGCAAGGGGCGCGCCATGGGCCAGGCGGGCCGGGCCCAGGGCCTGCACGGTGGTAACCTCGCCCAGCAGCATGCGCAGGAAATCGACAAGATGACCGCCGTTGTTGGCGACGCCGTTGCCGTAAAGCCCGAGAGCGGCCTGAACC
>DNMS01000127.1 GCA_003488105.1 Rhodospirillaceae bacterium | reverse complement strand
CATCGACGAGGGACATGACCCCTTGTCGGCCCTTGTCCGGTGTGGTCGGCCAGATCGTCGCCCTTAGGGTGAACCGCGGGGGCAGGGGGCTGCGCAACGCGGCCGTCATGTGCGACCCCAGGTGGGCGCGCTGCGGACGCGCCGGATACTCGCCTTCGAAGGTGGCGGCGACGGGCGCCGTGTGAACCCCGGGCCCGGCCGGGTTGGGGTCGCCGGAGATCACCCGGACCAGTTCCGCGCGATAGGTTCCCCCCAGTTCCGAGGAAACCTTGATCGCCACTCTCTCGCCGGGCCGGCCGGACAGTTTGTCCGCATAGCCAATCAATGGAATCATGGCGGGGCCTACAGCTTTTTGGCCGCGTACGCGATGGCATCCACGGTCTTGGCAATATCCTCGTCCGTCAACGCAAGGGACGGGTAGAACTTACTGGGGGATTTGAAAATTCCCTGTTCGCGCAGCAATGCGTTGAAGCGCGCAAGCTTGCCCGCATCGCCCTTCATCACATCGCGGTAATTTCTGACCGGGCCGTCGGCGAACACGATATCAAACAACATCGGCACACCCGCCACGTGATGGGCATGGCCCGCCCGCCCAAGGTGTTCGTTGATGGCGTCGATAATGGTCTGGCCGGCCTGGCGCAGGCGATCGTACTGCCCCGGTCGGCGCAGGATCTCCATGGTCTTCAGACCTGCGACGGAGGCGACCGGATTGCCGCTCAACGTACCGATCTGCATCAGGGACTTGTCCTTGCCGACCTTGGCCGCGTCGAAATGCGCCATGATGTCGGCCTTTCCCGCAATGACGGACAACGGAAAGCCGCCGCCGATGATCTTGCCCAGCGTGCAGACATCGGGCGTCACGCCATAAACCTCCTGCGCGCCGCCATAGGCGAAGCGAAAGCCGGTAACGACCTCGTCGAAGATCAGAACCGCGCCATGCTTCGTGCATTCCTCGCGCAGCACCTCCAGGAAACCGGAAACGGGCGGGATAATCCGCTGCATGGGCTCGACAATGACCGCGGCGATCTCATCGCCACGCTCCGCCATCAGGGAGCGGAAGAACTCGATGTCGTTGTAGGGGGCGATCAGCATCTCGTCGCGCACGGAGTCCGGAATCCCGGCGGAGTCGGGAACGGCGATCGGGAAATTCATCATCTTGGTCGGCGACAGGCTCATCTGACCTTCCGACGACATGCCGTGATAGCCGCCTTCGAACTTGAGGATCTTGTCCCGGCCCGTATGGGCGCGTGCCAATCGCATGGCGTACATATCGGCCTCGGTGCCCGTGCTGGCGAACCGAATCTGGTCGGCGCAGGCCACCGCATTGCAAATCTCTTCCGCCAGTTCGATGCCGCGGGCGTTATTGGTGAAGAACGTGAAGCCCTTGGCCACCTGTTCCTGGACCGCCTCCAACACCTCCGGATGGCAATGGCCCAGGATCATGGGGCCGGATCCGATGAGATAATCGATATATTCGGTGCCGTCCTCGTCCCAAATGCGCGACCCTTTGCCCTCGCGAATGATCACATTGGCGTCGAAGTTGCCGAAGGAAGCCGCGGGCAGAACGCTGCTTGCCCGAGATACGATTTCTTGCTGGGACATGATGGTGTTTCCTGGATGGGTGGGTGAGTGCTTTGACTTGACAGCTAATGGTACAAATGTATCACTGTCAATAATGAATCAAACAAATGTACAAAATCCGGATACGTCTTCGCCGCGCGCCGTCCTCGATGCCGTTGCCGACATCCTGCCGACCCTGCCGGGCGAGGTCCGCAAGGCCGCTGCTTACGTGTTGGAAAACCCCAACGAGATCGGCATTTGTTCAATCCGCGAAATGGCGGTGGCCGCGGGGGTGAAACCCAACACCTTCGTCCGCATGGCCCGGTCCGCCGGGTTCGGCGGGTATGATGACTTTCGCACGGTTTTCCGCGAGGAACTGCGCCACCGTCAGGCCGACTTTCCCGACCGGGCGCGCTGGCTGCAATCCTTGCCGCAAAAGGGAGAGCTCTCGGGCCTTTACGCGGACATGGCCGCCAGTTCCCTGGCCAATATCGAGCAGATGTTTTCTTCCTGCGATGCGGCGAACATGCAATCGGCGGCGCAGGACATCGTGCAGGCCCGCATGACCTACGTTCTGGGTGTGGGTGTGGGCAGCGCGCTGGCGCGAAATTTCGCCTACCTCGCCAGCATGGCGCTGGACACGGTCCGGGCGATTCCCAGTGACGCCGCCTTGCCGGTCGATGGCCTGGTTCAGGCGGAGGAGGGCGATCTCCTGATCGCCATGACCATCAAGCCGTTCCGCCGCGAAGTGATCGAAGCCGTCGACCTCGCCGACCGGATGGGCATGACGGTCATGGCGATCTCCGATACGCCCGCGGCTCCCATCTTCCAGACCGCCAAGCACCGTTTCGTGCTGCCGACGGAAACCCCACAGTTCTTTTCCTCGACCCTGGCCATCCACGCCTTTTTCGAGACGCTGATGGCCTTCGTCATCGCGCAGGCGCCGGCATCCGCGGTCGAGAGCATCGAACGCTTCCATGAACGGCGGCAGATGCTCGGCATCTATGTTGATGGCGGGTAGGAGAGGGGCTTGCCATGATCGACCATATCTCCATCCCCGTCTCGGACCTTGCCGCCGGCGCGGCGTTCTACGAAGCCGTTCTCGGGCCGCTCGGCCTAACGCGGCTGGTCGAGCGGCCGCATACGGTCGGCTTCGGCAAGCGCTATCCGGAGTTCTGGCTGAATGCGCGGCCGGGCATGGCGGCGGCGGGCGGTGATTCGGGCATGCACGTCTGCCTGCGCGCCCGCACCCAGGACGCAGTCATCGCGTTCCACGCGGCGGCCTTGGCCAAAGGCGGCACGGACGACGGCGCGCCCGGCCTGCGGCAGGCCTCCACGGGGCCGTATTTCGCGGCCTTCATCCGCGATCCCGACGGCAACAAGATCGAGGCCGCGACGTTTCTTCCGGCCGAGGGCGGGTGAGGCGGCTATCCCGCAGAGAAGCCCCGCGCGGCCAACTGTTCCTCCGTCACCGGAATCTCGATCCCGTCGCTTTGCACGTTCCGTAGTTGCGCCAACGCCGCCGACACCAGGGTGCCGGCAGCCGGCGTGGGGGACCGCCCCGCGCGCGTGATCAAGGACACCGTGCGGTGGATGGGCGGGGTCAGACGGATCGCCGGAATGCCTTCCGACGCCATGGCCTGGGCCACCAGCCCCGGCACCGCGGCAATTCCCAGCCCGTCGCGCACCATGCGGATCAGCCCCCAAACCGACGACACCTCGTAAGCCAGCCCGCTGACCGCAAGCTGGCCCGCCGCATGTTCCTTGAGAATGCCCCGGATGCCGCTTTCGCCGGACATGCCCACGGCCGCATGATCGTTGAACACGTCCCAGGCGAGGGGGCCTTGGTGCGCTGCCAGGGGATGCCCCGGTGGACAGACGAGGTGAAAAGCGTCGCGCATCACCGGCGTGGCGTCGAAATCCGCATCGGGGAGGGCGATGGTCGTGAATGCCAGATCCATGTCGCCAGCGCGGACGCGCTCGACCGCCTCCGCCGTCAGGATCTCGATGATCCGCACGCGGATTCCCGGATACCGGGCGGCCATGTCCTTGATCGCTGGGATCAGGACCGAGGTAATCATCGTCGCCGTCGCACCGACCACGACCAGGCCCTGTTGGCGGTCCACATGGGCGCGAAGGTCGTCCATGCCGCGCTCCAGGTCTTCGGTGAAGCGGCGGGCGACGATGGCGAACTGCCGGCCGTGGGCGGTCGGCTCGACATGCCGGGTCGTGCGGTCGAACAGCCGCAGCCCCAGTTCCAGTTCCAGGTTCTTGATGGAATTGGTCAGCGCCGATTGCGTCATGTTGAGCACGGCCGCCGCCTTGGTGAAGCTGCCGTGTTCCACGACCGCGAGAAAGGCGCGCAGTTGGCGCAGGGTGATGTTATTATTCATATACAAAATATATCAATCAATTAAAAAAACAAAATAGACAAATAACTGATCTGACTTGATGGTGTTTCCGCCAACAACTTGCGGGAGTGGACCATGACGAACCTTGCCCTCAAAGACACCGTCGACACGGCGGCCGACATGACATCGCCTGACCTGACCCCCGGGCCGGTCGGCGGCCCCGGCGCCTGGCGGGGCCCGGACATGGCGGCATCCGGCGTCTGGATCGAACATCTGACCGAGGGCGAGATCGCCGAAATCGACGCGGCCATCCGCGCCCATCAGGCCAACGACCTGAGCATGGCGGATATCGGGCCCGAGACCTTCCATCTTCCGACCCTGGGGCCGCGCTTGAAGAAACTGCGCGACGAGGTCGTCAACGGGCGCGGTTTCGTGCTGCTGCGCGGGTTTCCGGTCGATCGTTACAGCGTCACGGAATCGGCCGTCGGCTACCTGGGGCTGGGCTCCTACATCGGCGGCTTCCGGCCCAGCAACGCCAAGGGGCATCTGCTGGGCCATGTGCGCGACATCGGCCTGAACATCAAGGACCCGACCACGCGGTACTATCAGACCAACCGCGGCCTCGAATTCCATACGGACAGCGTCGATATCGTCGGGTTGCTCTGCCTGAAAACGGCGAAATCCGGCGGCGCCAGCCGCATCGTCAGCTCCGTGACCCTGCACGACGTGATCCGCGAACGGCGGCCCGACCTGTGGCGGGCGCTGTTCAACGCCTTTCCCACCGACCGGCGCGGCGAAATCCCGCCGGGGATGAAGCCCTGGTTCGACGTGCCCGTGTTCAATTGGCACGCGGGCCATCTGACGACGATGTATGTCGGGCAGTACATCCGCTCGGCCCAGGACCTGTTCCCGGAGGCGCGCCGCCTGACGGACCTTGAGATTGAGGCCATGGATTACCTGGATACGCTCTGCAACGACCCGGAATTCTATCTGTCCATGGACTTCCTGCCGGGCGACATCCAGCTGCTGCACAACCAACAGATCCTGCATTCGCGCACGGATTACGAGGATTGGCCGGAGATCGAAAACCGGCGGCATCTGTTGCGCCTTTGGCTGGCGCCTGACAACGGCCGGCCGCTGCCGCCGGTGTTCGAGCCGCGCTACGGCGACCTGACGCCAGGCGACCGGGGAGGGATTTTCACCGAAAGCACCAAGCTGACGTTTTCTTTGTCTCCCACGTAACGCGTCGTTGGGCGCTCGCCATCGCTTGGCTGTGCCACACGGCGGCATCTGTGTAAGCGCCGTTTCTGACGATCAAGTGACACGTGGCATTCGGGGCGCGACTGATGAAGCCGCGCACCTCGACTGTCATCGACGGTGGTGACCGGCTGCCGGATTGCGACGGCGACATTTGATCTTTTGGGTGAGAGATAAGGGGGCACGGCATGACCCGTTGCCCCCATTCGCCCCTCATGATTTATCGCATAATGTATATTATGGAAAATATTGGATATGTGTTTTTATCCAGAGACTTAGATTCGCGGATGAATCCGTTACCGAATCACAAGCGACGCATCGTTCAGGCTTCCGGCACGTCCAATTCCATGCCGTCGTAAGCCACCTCCACCCCGTCCGGCACATAGGCCATGAGCGCGTCGTAGTCGATGCGCGGGCTCATATGGGTGATCACCATGCGCTGGGGCTGGATGCGTTCGCGCAGTTCGAGCGCGGCGTCGACATGCAGATGCGTGGGATGCGGCTGCCAGGCAAACACGCCGACGATCCAGGTATGGACCCCCTGCACCGCCGCCACGCCTTCGTCGGTCATGCGCACAAGGTCCGTCGTATAGGCCAGCGGCCCGAAACGCAGCCCGTGGGTGGTCGAGAATCCGTGGTCCTGTTCGAACGCCAGACCGTCGATGCCGGCCGCGGTGAACGGCGTGCCGGCGGCGTAGACATTGGCCGTCAGCGTCGGCTTGTAATAATGCTCCGTGCCGGCGCGCAGCGGCGCCAGGACATAGGCAAAGCGTTCCTGGACCGCCGCCAGGGTTTCCGCGTCGGTCCATAGCGGTATGGCGGCCCCCATGGCGCGGTTGATGCTGCGGATATCGTCAATGCCGTGGAGATGGTCCGCATGGCCATGGGTCAGCACCAGACCGTCCAGATGCCGCACGCCGGTGCGCAGCATCTGTTCGCGGAAATCGGGCGCGGTGTCGATCAACAGCCGTTTGCCGGCTTTTTCGATCAGGATCGACGGCCTTGTGCGGCGGTTCTTGGGGTTTTTCGGATCGCAATCCCCCCATCCGGCCTCGATCGAGGGAACGCCGCTGGAGGCGCCCGAGCCCAGGATCGTGACCTTCATGTCGGGCCCCTTACCCCTCGCCCCGCACCGCGGCCGCAGCCTTGGTGAACAGGGTGAAGAAGTTGTCGGTCGTGCGCAGGGCAAGATCGTCCGGGGAAATCCCCTTCAATTCCGCCACCTTGGCGGCGGTCAGGGCGGTGAAGGCGGGCTCGTTGCGCTTGCCGCGCTTCGGCACCGGGGCCAGGAAGGGCGAGTCCGTTTCGACCAAGAGCCTGTCGAGGGGCACGTCCTTCACCGTGTCGCGCAAATCGTCCGCCGTCTTGAAGGTGACGATCCCGGAAATGGAGATATAAAGCCCCATGGCCACGGCCTTTTCCGCCACCTCGCGGCCTGCGGAAAAGCAATGGATCAGGCCCGGAAACGGCCCGCCGGCGCGGTATTCCTCGTCCATCACGCGGAGCGTGTCGTCGTCGGCGTCGCGGGTATGAACGATCAGCGGCAGGCCGGT
>DNMS01000409.1 GCA_003488105.1 Rhodospirillaceae bacterium | reverse complement strand
TGCCCGGCGAAACTTGATTGCCGCGTATGGTGACTGGTCCTGTTTCGTAAAATGCCGCTTGATCTGCATAGCTACCCCGTCTGCGCTTCCTTAATGGTCCCTGTCATTTCCGGCCCTGTTGCTGGCCGGCGGGCCCAACAACAGACCCGGGTCGCTTCTTTGCCGCTGGCTCGGAAGGCTTTCGCTTCCTGAAACTACATAGTGTATTTGCCCAGGCGTGAAGGACGCTAAATGTAGCCAGGGGCTTTGGGGCCAGCAACAGGATTATTTCAACATTTAGGGGCTATGTTACGAATAAATTACTTGATTTTGTGGAACCTCCCGGAAAACCGGGAGTTATGCCTTAGGTCATAGTCGGGGCTGTCCTACATATTGCGGGCGGCGGTCGGTAAAGGCGGTCAAGCAGGCTGGACCTTGCGCCCGCATGGTGCCATATTCCCGCGGTACATCAGGCGGATATGAGACCCCATGGACATCGGAACGCTGCTGCATACCTGGATTCACGGCAAGCTCGTCGGCACCGACGAGTTCGGCAACCGTTATTACAAGAACAAGGGCGGGGCGCTGTACGGCCGCGAACGCCGCTGGGTTCTGTACAAGGGCCGCAAGGAAGCCTCCAAGGTGCCGCCGGAATGGCATTCCTGGCTGCACCATACCTCGGCCGAGCCACTGACCGAAAACGCCACCCGGGCGCGGCCGTGGCAGAAGGAACACGTTCCCAACCTGACGGGAACGGCCGGTGCCTATCGCCCCGCGGGCCACGATTTCAAGGGTGGCACCCGCGCCCATGCCACGGGCGACTACGAAGCCTGGAAGCCGGAATGATTTGCGGCTCCCTGGCCGGGGCGCTGCGATGACGGTCGGATACCGATGACACTCGAAACAAAGGAACAGCTGATCGGCGCTTTGGCGCTTGTCGTGCTTCTGGCGGTTCTCGGCTTCATGAACCAAAGCCGCGACGTGACCTCCGGCGCGGACGGTCGAATCCGGGTCGATGCCTTGTTCGGGCGGGTAGATGGAATAGCGCCCGGGGCCGAGGTCCGCATGGGCGGTGTTCGAATCGGCAAGGTCGCGGCCCAGCGCCTGGACGACAAGTTCCGCGCCGTGTTGACCCTCAATCTGACCGACGGCGTGATGGTGCCGAACGATTCGTCGGCCTCGGTGCAGACGGACGGCCTGTTCGGCGGAAAATATATCGTTTTGGAGCCGGGTGCATCGGAAAAAGGGCTGAAAACCGGCGATCTGATCGCCATTACCCAGGATGCCCAGGTCGTCGGCGACATTCTGAATCTGATCATTTCCCAGGGCCGGGCCGCTATGGAAGAGCGCCGGGCCGCCGCCGAAACGGCGGTCGGGCAGACGAAATAAGAGGCGGAGAGACCGGACATGGGACGTAATGCAATCGAAACGGTCCTGGGCGGCGTCGTGCTGATCGTTGCCGGAGTATTCCTGTTCTTCGCCTTCAACGTGGCTCAGGTCAAGGCCGTCTCCGGCTACGAAATCAAGGCGCATTTCCTTAAGATCGGCGGCCTGTCCAACGGCAGCGACGTGCGCATCAACGGCATCAAGATCGGCACCGTTCTCGACCGCGTGCTCGACCCACTGACGTTCGAGGCCGTCGTCATCATGTCGATCCGCCCGGACGTGAAACTGCCGAAGGATACGGTGGCGACGATCGGCTCCGAAGGCATTCTGGGTGGAAAATACATCCGCCTGAAGCCGGGTCAGGCTTCGGAAACGCTGCCTGCGGGCGGGCGCATCGCCAAGGTCGAGGACTTCAAGTCCCTCGAGGATCAGGTCGGCGAGATCATCTTCCTGGCCACGGGCGGGAAATAGGCCGCGATGCGGCTGCTCCTTATTGCCCTGATCGGCGTTCTCGCCGTCTTTCCGGCGGGGGCGGCCCCCATGAACAAGGTCATCCTGCAGGGCCTGGACAAGGTCACGGCGCGGGTCTCGACCCTGGAAACCCGGGTCGGCGAGGTCGTGCGTTTCGGCACGCTTGAGATCATTGCCCGCAGTTGCGACAAGCGCCCGCCGGAGGAGCCGCCGGAAAGCGCGGCCTTCCTCGACATCTGGGAAATCCGCCCGGGCGAGCCGGCGGTCAGTCTGTTCCGTGGCTGGATGTTCGCCTCCAGCCCGGCGCTCAATGCGCTGGAACATCCGGTCTATGACATCTGGGTGCTCGACTGCGCGGAACCGACGGACGCGGCCCCCCCTAAATAGCGGCTTTTGCCTGCGCCGCCCGCGTTACGCCGACGGCGGCCACTTTCGCAGCAATATATGCACGGCAACGGGCGTCATCAGCGATGTCGCCAGCGCCACCAGGGCGATTCCCGAAAAAACGCTGGCCGGCATGGCCCAATCACCCAGGTCGCGGGCCTGTTGGCCGATCACCATGGCCATTTCGGCGCGCGGCACCATGCTGGCCCCGATCAGCAGCGCGCCGGCACCGGACGTCGTCATCAAGGCCGGCAGCCCGGCCCCCGCGATCTTACCGCCGACGGCGACGGCGAGCAGTGCGCCGCCGAACGCCAGGGCCATGCCCAAGGATCCGGGATCGATGCGGAAGCCGATGGCGATGAAAAAGAACGGTACGAAAAAGGCCTGGATCTGGACGAAGCCCGTTTCCATGCGCACGACGTCAGTGTTGCGGCTGAAGATCAGGCCCGCGAAGAAGGCGCCGATGGCAATGGAAAATCCCAACAGCGAGGCGATAGCGGCGACGCAGAGCCCGATACCCAGGAGGATCATCGCCGCATGGGGTTCGCCCAGGCGGGTCAGGATGGCGGCCAGGCGGTGCTGGTTGGCCCAGGCAACGGCCAGGCACAGGCCGCCGAGCGCGGCTGCCTTGGCCAGCAGAATCAGAGAGATTTCCGATATATGGGTGGCCAGGCTGCCGCCGTCCCCTGAGTGGACCAGGGGGGCCACGGCCACGGCCATGGCCATGAAGATGACCGCCGACAGATCGTCCAGTTCCGCCACGTCGATCAAGGTTTCGCCGTCGGGGGTGTCGAGGGCGTCGGCCTCGCGCCATAGTTCCGTGGTGACCGCAACGCTGGTCGCCGTCATGGCAATTGCCGTGAACATGCTGGGCACCGCACCCAGGTCGAACACCTGATGACACAGCAGGAACGCGGGCACGCCGCTGAGGGTGACGTTGCCGAGCCAGATGGGCGCCGCCCGGGGCAGCTTCGCGACAAGGCCGTGCAGGTTGCTGTCGAGCCCGATCCGGAACAGCAGGATAAACACGCCCGTCTCGGCGAGGAATTCCAGCAGGTGGCGGCCCGTCCCGGACATGAAGGCCATCTGCCCATCGGCCACGCGGAGGGCGAAGCCCAGCGAGATGAAACCGGCCAGGGCGGGCAGGCCAATTTTCTTGAACCAGATGCGCGTGAACACCGCCGCGACGATCAGGATGCCCAGCATCAATTCGAAGACGGAAATGGATTGGTGGTCGACCATGGCCGTGTCCCGTTGATCCGCGTCCCAATCTCTTCCAGGCGGTCCAGAATGGTCTCAAACCGCATCCGCTAGCAATGGCGCGTGGGGACGACCGTGTTGGTGTCGCGTGCGGCACGGAGACGGCGGATTCGACCGTGCCGACGCCTGCCGCCCGGTGGCCCGTTCGAACCTTTCTACTTTTTCATTTTAGAGGGCCGCAGGCAACTGGAGGAGGTCTGCCGCCGACAGTTCTAGAATGTCGCCAGACGGGTTTTCGGGTCCATCATTTCACCGGCGATGACCGGCGGCTTGGCGACGCCGACATCGGGTGTCAGGGCGTCGGGACCGAGTTTCCGGTTCGGCAGGAAGATGGCGCAGACGCTCACCGTGCCGCCCTTGGTCTTGAGGCCGGCAAGCAGGGACAGCACCGTCATGCCCGTCGGGGTGACAGTCTTGCTTGCGGCGGCGGGCGGCTGCCTGAGCGCGATCTCGCCGGCCGGACCGCACAGCATCAAGTGCACGGCCTTACCCTGCTTGGCGATCTGGTTGGACAGGACCAGCGCCATGGCC
>DNMS01000252.1:4142-5109 GCA_003488105.1 Rhodospirillaceae bacterium | reverse complement strand
AATCATCCCGCATCGTCGCCATGATGGGCCCGGAAGCCTATCAGCAGGCCCTGGCCGACGGCGCCGACGTGGTGATCGCCGGGCGCGGCACGGATGCGGCCCTGTTCGCGGCCCTGCCGCTGATGAAGGGCGCCGACCCGGGCCTGGCCTGGCATCTGGCCAAGATCATCGAATGCGGCGCCCAGGTGGTGGAACCGCGCGAAGGTCAGGACTGCGTGATCGGCACCATTTATGACGATCATTTCACGGTCGAGCCGGGCTCGCCGATCCGCCGCGCCACGGTGACGCGGGTATCGGCCCATACCTTGTATGAGAACCCGGAACCCTACCGTCTGAAGGAGCCGGACGGCGTCCTGGTCACCGACCGCTGCACGTTCGAGCAATTGGACGAACGCACGGTCAAGGTCTCGGGCAGCCGGTATGAGCCCTCGGAAAAATACACGGTGAAGTTGGAGGGAGCCCGCCCGCTCGGATATCGCACCGTGTTCGTCGCCGGCATCCGGGACCCCATCCTGATCGACATCATCGATGATTTCGTCGAGGCCTGCCGCGGGCGCATCGCCCGCGACGTCGGCACGCTGGGTATCGCGGCGGAGGACTACACCCTGTCCGTCCATCTGTACGGCAAGAACGCGGTGATGGGATCGCTGGAGCCCGAGGCCGATCAGCCGATCCATGAGATCGGCCTGTTGCTCGACGTCCTGGGCCGGACCGAGGACATCAGCCGCGCCGTCCTGGCCAAGTCGCGCTACGCCTTCCTGCACACGGATTTTCCGAACCGCATGTGCATTTCCGGCAACCTGGCGATCCCGTTCTCGCCGTCGGACATGCATGTCGGGCCGGTCTATGAATTCAACGTCTGGCACGTCATGGAATGCGATCCGATGGAGCCGGTGCGCATGGAGTGGCTGGAGGTCTAATCGCAAATCCCGAGCGGGCCGGCTTCAGGCCCGCGACGACGCATTTG
>DNMS01000252.1:3171-3976 GCA_003488105.1 Rhodospirillaceae bacterium | reverse complement strand
GAAAAGAAAGGGGTTATACCCATGAAGATTACGCTTTTGGGCACGGGCACGCCGACCCCGTCGCTGAAACGCATGAGTTCGGGCTATCTGGTCGAGGTCGCGGGCGACGTCATGCTGTTCGACCACGGGCCGGGGGCGCACCATCGCTTGCTCGAAGCCGGCAAGCGGGCGACGGACGTGACCCATGTGTTCTTTTCCCACCTGCATTACGACCATTGCCTGGATTACGGCCGTCTGGTCCTGACCCATTGGGACCAGGGCGTCGGCAAGCTGCCGGAGTTGCAGGTCTACGGCCCGCCCTTCACGGCGCGGATGACGGAACTGCTGTTCGGCGACGACGGCATCTGGGGCCCGGATTTGAAGGCGCGCACGGAACATCCGCTGTCGACCGTCATCTACAATGCGCGGGGCGGCGAGGGCGCGCGGGCCAAGCCAAACCCCAACGTGACCGAACTGAAAAGCGGCGACGTGATTGAGACCGACCATTGGAAGCTGACAACCGCCAGCGTGCGCCATGTGCAGCCGTTTCTGCATTGCTACGGTTACCGCCTGGAAACGGACGACGGCGTGTTCGTCTATTCCGGCGACACGGGGCCGTGCAAGGCGATCGAGAAACTGGCCCAGGATGCCGACGTGCTGGTCAACATGTGCCACTACCTGTCGGGCACGGAACTGGGCAAGGAATTCGCCGAGGGCTGCATGGGCCACCTGGAAATGGCCGACCTGGGGGCCGCCGCCGGGGTCAAGAACCTGGTGATCAGCCATGTCACGGAACAGATGGATCGGCCGGGCGTGCGCGAACGCA
>DNMS01000252.1:0-3062 GCA_003488105.1 Rhodospirillaceae bacterium | reverse complement strand
GGCCGGGCGTGCGCGAACGCATCCTGCGCGAAATGGGCGCACGCTACGGCGGCAACCTGTTCTTCGGCGACGACCTGATGGAAATCCCCCTCGGCGGGCCGGCGCCCGCCAAACTGGACTAAGCACGGGCCGGCGCCCGCCAAGCTGGACTGACGCGCGAGACACGAAAGATAAGGACGAACACCACATGGCCAAGCTGAGAGACATCGCGCGGGTGGTCCGCGGCAAGAACGCGGGGGCGCTGTATCTGACCCTCGACGTCATGTTCGACGACGATGCGACCTACAAGAAGGTGCGCGATTGCGGCGTCTTGAGCCCGCGCGCCCTCGCACCCCTCTACGGCGTGACCGACAACGAGGTCGCGATCATTCCCTTCGACGTGGCCCGCGCCATCAAGATCACCGTGCCCCGCCGCGTGCGCTCCGGCTCCCCCGGCGACACGGACGTCTACGGCGCCCAGCAGCACGTGCCGCTGATGAACCTGGACGTGCCGGAGTAGGGGGCTGCGCGTTACAGATCGAATGACGCCGAGAGAAGAAAGGTGCGCGGCGTGCTCAGGCTAAGATTTAGGCCTTCCCAGTAGTTCGCATCAAACACGTTGTTGACGTTTAGGCGGAAGACGATGGGACTGCCGTTTTGCCGTTCCAACCGGTAGCGGGCGCCGATATCGAAGCGCATCCACGAATCCTTTTCTTGGGTGTTGCCGTTATCGACATAGGACGATCCGGTGTACAAGCCACGCCCGGACAAGGTCAGGCCGGAAAGCTGAGGAACATCCCACTCGATACCGGCATTCAGGAGAATATCCGGAACGTTATCGGGTCGATTGCCTTCGTTCGTGCCGCCCGAGGTGTCGACCTGCTCCGCATCCAGATAGGTCACGCCGCCGAGAATGCGGATGCCGGGCGTTATCTCGCCGAAGGAGGTCAGTTCCACACCCCGGTGGCGCTCCAATCCATCGACGCCGAAAACGTTGGTGTCTGGATTCTTGAAGGCGTTCGGTTGACTGATCTGAAACACGCTCAGCGTGGTCGCCAGACGGCCGAAGTCGATCTTTACCCCGGCTTCGTACTGCTCGGTCTTGGTGGGCGGGAAAACCTCGCCAGCGTTGTCGGCATCGTCCGGTGCCTCACTGCCGCGCTCCAGGCCCTGGATATAGTTGCCGTACAGGGAGACGTTTTCCCACGGCTTGACGATCAAGCCGACAGCGGGCGTCACGGCTTCCTCGTCATAGAACGACGTCTGTAGTCCCGTGGTGCCATTGAAGGTTTCGCGGACAACCCGTTGCCAGCGCAGGCCAACCGTTAATTGAACGCGCTCATCCAGAATGGACAAGGTGTCGGCGACGGCCAATCCTGTGAACGCCTGTTCGCCCGTCTTCGGGGCGTCGTTCAGGTCGCCCAGTTGAAAATCAGGCTTGGACAGGACCGCCGGACTATAGAGGTTCGATGCCAGATTAGTGGAAGACACGAAATTCTGACCGTCCTCACGCCAGTAGCCCGTCCCAGTCAAGACCAGGTCATGCTTTACGAATCCTGTTTCGATGGACCCTCTAAGGCCGACTTGTGCGGTAACAACGTGCTCATACTGATTGAATGAACGGGCGTTCCCAGAGATCGTCCCTTGTGAATCCTGGACCGTGAAAAACTGGGGTGCGGACTCATTTTCCTTGATCTTGCCGCCGACGGCCACGAAGGCGGTGAGATTTTCCAGCAGGTCGTACTCTCCACGCAGGGTGCCGTAGTAATGTTCGTTCTCGAAGAAGGACCACGAGGGCGCATAGTTGGAGTTGTTGTCTGGCGCGTTCGGCACCGCCACGCCGGTCGCGAGGCCAAGCTGCATTCTCGGCGCATCGTCATAGGCGTATTGATATCCGAGATCGCTCGAGAGACGAAAGCGGTCGCCCTGGTAGTCGAGACCCAGCGTCACCATATCTCGCACCGGATCCTGTAGGGCGATGGCAGTCCCGCCTCTGCGGAAGGCGCTGTTGAAGCGGACGCCGAACTCCTTATCGGCGCCGAATCTCCGGCCGATGTCGAGATGCCCACCCATCTGGGAATTCGAGATGAAGCTTGGCGAAATCTGCGTGATCGGTTCGTCCCCGGCCCGCTTCGGGATGATATTGATGGCGCCGCCGACCCCGTTGAAGGGCTGAATGCCGTTCAGCAGGGCGCTGGGTCCCTTCAGGACTTCCACCCGCTCCAGGGACTCGGAGGCCATCGTGGTTCCGCTGGTTGGCGCGATGCCGTAGAGCCCATTCAGGGCGACATCCTGATTGCCGACCCGAAACCCACGGATGTACCACTGCTCAATGCTGTCACCGCCCGCCTGCAGGTTGCGAACCGAAGGATCGTTTTCAAGCGCTTCGCCGATGGACCGAGCCTGCTGGTCTTGGATCAGTTTGGCGGTGTAACTGGTCTGGTTGAACGGCGTGTCCATGATATCGCGGTTGCCGAGCATGCCCAGCTTGCCGCCGCGCGCCACCTGGCCGCCGGCATAGGCGGGGGGCAGGTTGCCGATTTCCGATTGCCGCGGGATGCCGCGTCCCTCAACCGCGACGGTGCCCAAGGTAATCCGCTCGCCGCTTGCCTGCGGTCCGTCGAGGGCCACCGTGCGCGCGCCGGTCAGGCGGTAGGTGACGCCCGTGCCGGACAGCAGGCGGGTGAGCGCCGCCGTCGGCGTCAGGCTGCCCGTGGCCCCGGGCGAGTTCCTGTCCCGCGTGACCTCGGCGGTATAGCCGACCTGCCAGCCGGTCGCCGCGATGAAGGCGTCGATGGCGGCGCCGAGTGGCTGGGCGGCGATGTCGAAGGCGACCCGCGCGTCTTCGGCGACTTCCGCCGGACCCCGGTCAATCGTCGCCGGCGGGGTTTCCGCCGCGCGGGCCGGGCCCGGCGCGGCAAGGGCGCAGGCCATGGACAGGCCAAGGGCCGTGCAGGTCATCAAGGCCGCCGTGAAGCGGCGGGTGCGGGTGGTGGTCATGTCTCGTTCTTCCCCTTATTGGCCCTTGTGGTCTTCGCGGCGCCGTATATTTGAATTTGCGACGCATTCGCATTTCTGAGGCC
>DNMS01000027.1 GCA_003488105.1 Rhodospirillaceae bacterium | reverse complement strand
TCGCCCTTCGCCGCCATCGCCCGACTCATGGGCGATGGCGGCGAAGGGCGATCCGTCGGACACGGCCACGGGGCGGAAGCCCTCGGGCACGCGGATGATCTTGTCGCCGTGGCTCATCCAGACCTGATGTTTTTCGCCCTTGGCCCACACGCCCGCGAACAGGGGGCAATCCTCGGTCACCTGGATGAAGGCGCGGCCGAATTCGCGGTGGTTGGAGGGTTCGACCTCGCCGCCGGTCTGGGCGACCATGGTCTGTTCGCCGTAACAGATGCCGAGCACGGGCAGGCTGCCCACGGCCGACGCCGTATCGAACAGGGCCTGGGGGGCGCGGGGCGTGGTCTGCTCATGGACGGAGGCCGGACCGCCCGACAGAATCACGCCCTTGGGGCCGAACGCCTGGATGAAGGCTTCGTCGACGGCATTGAAGGGGTGAATTTCGCAGTAAACGCCGGATTCCCGGACCCGGCGCGCGATCAATTGCGTCACCTGGGAGCCGAAATCGACGATCAGGATTTTTTCCGCGTGAAGATCGCTGTGTGACGCCTGAGACATGGGGTGCTTCTATCGCGAACCCATCCGTGAGTCACGCCCGGAGATGTCCTGATACACCGGAAAAATGCGGTTGCGGAAGGCGCCGGGCTACATCCGCGCCAAGCGGGCGCAGTTGACCGGGCGTTCGCCCACGCCCTGGTCGCCTGCGGCCATGAATACACGGTCGACAACATGGCGGCCGAGGGCGCTGTTGACGCGGTCGGCCAGTTGCTTGTCCAGGCCCGAAGCGGCGATGTTCGGCCAGGAGAACGGCCCCCGCACATTGGTCTGCATGAAGGATTTGACTTCCATCTGGATGCGCGCGAGGTCACGGCAGAACTCGGTCCCCGCCTGCTTATCGGTCACCCGGAAGGCGATGGAAATGGGTACCAGGGCCGACGATCCGCCCTGGTAATCGACCCGCGCCAAATAGGGCGAGACCTGCATGTCATAGACCTGGCCGCCGCGCGCCGCCGATTGCGCGCCGACGCCGTCGATCGAGCCACCCGGACCGAGAATCCAAACAGCGGTGACGGCCGCTGTCATCGTGGTGCCAAGAGCGGCCCCTGCAACATAGAGGTTCACCGTTGCTCCCCTTTATCCACATTCCTCCCCACGCATCCAACAAGCATCCAACGGAGGGGGGTATGGTTAATATTATCACCCTATCATATGGTTCGTTGTTCACTTTTTCCAGGGTCAGCCGCTCAGTGATGTAAATTGTTGAATTCGTGCCCATATATCTTGTGCCGGGCGGCGCGGAAGGGGCGTTCGGCGTTAACGGAATCGATACGGGATCCGGGGAAAATGGCCGCAATCGGGCCAGGGACAGGCAACGGACACATGGACATGACGGCATTAAGATACGCATCCTGTTCGCTGGCGGCCGCCGTTCTGGCGGCGGTTCTGTCGGCCGGCCCCGCCGCCGCGCAAACACCGCCGGGTGCCGCCCCGGAAGCGCCGCCGCCCGCCGCCAAGGCGCGGATCACCAAACGGGACTGCCGCCGTGTGCTTCGCCATCAGCCCAGCGGCGACGTCGCCTACAAGCCCGGCGTCGACGCGCGCGGCAAGGCCGTGGCCCCGGCCGACCTGTCGGGCGGCTTCAAGATGGTTCTGCCGGACGTGTTCGAATTCAACGTGACCAAGGATCTGACCGCCTACCTGGGCGGGGCGGAGGATCAATTGGCCGCCGACAAGGCCGCCGCCCTGGCCGCCGAGAAATCGGCCGCCGCGACGGATGCCGCCGTGTCGTCGGCCACACAATCCCTGACCGCCGCCCAGACCACCTATGACAATGCGGCGGCCGCCGCCGAGGCCGCCACGACCGCCGCCGCCGCGGCCCCCAATGACGCCGACCTGGCCGCCGCCGCCGCCCTGGCCCGGCGCCGCCGGCTGGGCCCCTATGCCGCCCCGGACAAGCGGGCGGAGCGGCGCGACAAGGACCTGGCGACCCTGGCCCGCGCTGGGTTCGATTACGACACGGCGCGGCGCGTGATCGAGGCCGAGACCGTCGATGACCTGACCCGGATGCTCGACGACGTCTAGGGTTTGCCGCCGGCCCGGAATTCGGGAACAATGGCCTGAGACCGGTCCGGGAGGGACGGATGACGCCACGCATGCCGGTAATTTTCGGGCTCTGGGCCGCCCTGATGACAGGCGCCGCATCCGTTCAGGCGGACGGCGCGCTGAAAACCACCGGCCTGATCGAAACCGTCCGCATTCAACCGGAAGCCATCGACATCCGCGCCAAGGTTGACACGGGGGCCGAGAATTCATCCCTCGACACCCGGGACTGGCAGACCTTCGAGCGCGAGGGGGTGGCCTGGATCCGTTTCACCCTGCGGCTCGACAACGGCGGCCGCCGAACCCTGGAACGGCCACTGCATCGCATGGCCGAGATACACCGCGCCGGCAGTACGCAGAACCGTCCGGTGGTCTTGATGACCCTTTGCGTCGGCGACATCGCCCGCGCGGTCGAGGTCAACCTGGCTGAGCGGCCCAAGCTGACTTACCGCATGCTGCTGGGGGCGAGTTTCCTCACCGGTGCCTATGTGGTCGACGTATCGCAATCGGGCCTGACCCACCCCACCTGCGACGAGGCCGCAAAATGAGGAACCGCACGGTCTATGTCCTGGCCGCCCTGTTCGCGGCGGCGGGGCTGGCGCTGTTTGCCTACAAGGTCCTGGCCCTCGAATTCCCCCTAAGTCCCGGCGACGCGCCGGACAATTGGGCCGTCGAAACCCGGGTCGCCTTTCAGGCCGCCGGCGGTCCGGCAACCGTGCGCCTGTTCATTCCGCGCAACACCCGGACCTATACGATTCTCGACCAAAGTTTCGTGTCGCGCGGCTATGCCCTGACCACGGATCTCACGCCCGACGGCCGCATGGCCCGCCTGACCCGGCGTCAGGCCAAGGGACCGCAGACGGTCTATTTCCGATTTTTGATCCACCGGGCGGAACCGCCCGCCACGCCGCCCGTGGCCGAACCGGCACCGGTCCAGCCGCCGCCGTGGAAGGGTCTGCGCCTGGTCGCGGCGCGGGCTCTGCTCGACCAGATTCGCGGCGAGGGGAAAACCGCGGCCGACATGGCGGAGGCCCTGATCAGGCGACTGGCGGCGGCGGACCCGGACGACGCGGCGCGCAGTCTGCTGGGCAAAAGCGCCGGTACGGAGCGTATTGTCGATGTCGCGGCCGGCGTGCTGGCCTTGGGCGGGATTCAGGCGCGATCGGTCCACGGCATCGCCCTGGCCGAGGGGCAGAAGACCGTGCACACGGTCCATTGGCTGGAGGTCGCCGAAGCCGGCGCCTGGCGGCGCATGACCGCCGACCCGGCGGCCCCGCAGGTCCCGGCAAGCTGGTTCCCCTGGTGGCGGGGCGCGGCCAAGCTGGCCCAGGTCGACGGCGGCAGCCTTCCCAAGCTGCGCATCACGGTCGAGCGGGCGGCGGACCAGTCCATCGTCGACAGCCTGTCGCAGGACCGCACCCAGGCAAAGAACCTTGTGACCTCGGCCCTGACGTCCCTGCCGCTGGAAGTGCAGCAAGTTTACCGCGTGTTGCTGGTGGTGCCGTTGGGGGTGTTGCTGCTGGTCGTCCTGCGCAACGTGATCGGGCTGAAAAGCTTCGGCACCTTCATGCCCGTGCTGATCGCCCTGGCGTTCCGTGAAACGCAGCTTCTGTGGGGCATCGTTCTATTCACCGTGATCGTCGCCATCGGCCTGGCGATCCGCCTGTGGATGGAGAACTTGCGCCTGCTCGTCGTGCCGCGCCTGGCGGCCGTGCTGATCGTGGTGGTCGGGGCCATGGCCGTGCTCAGCGTCGCCAGCGCCCAACTGGGTCTCGCCGGCGGCCTGTCGGTCGCCCTGTTCCCCATGGTCATCCTGACCATGACGGTGGAACGCATGTCCGTGATCTGGGACGAGCGCGGCCCCCGCGACGCCGTGCAACAGGGGGTCGGCAGTTTGGTCATGGCCACGGTCTGCTACCTGTTGATGAGCCATCCGCTGGTCGAACACCTGTTCTTCCAATTCCCGGAACTGCTGTTGGTGGTGTTGGCGGCGGTGCTGCTGCTGGGCCGCTATTCCGGCTACCGTCTGACGGAGCTTTACCGTTTCAGGCCGCTCGCGGGTAGGCAGCCTTAGGATGGAGATTGTCGATCTTTACCGGCGCCTTCGCGCCAACGGGGTTCTCGGCCTCAACTGGCGCAATGCGGAGTACCAATTGGTCCACAATCAGCGCAGGTATTTCCCCCTGGTCGACGATAAGCTGAAATCCAAGCGCCTGGCCGAGGCCGCCGGCATCGCCGTGCCGCCCCTGTTCGGTGTCATCGAATATCCGCACGAAGTCCGCACCTTCGACGCCATCGTCCGGGATCATGAGGATTTCGTGGTCAAACCGGCCGAAGGCAGCGGCGGCGACGGGATTCTTGTGGTCGTGGGCCGCGACGGCGGCGGGTTCCGCCTGGCGAACGGCACCGTCATGTCGGCGGACGAAATGCGCTTTCACATCAACAATATCCTGGCCGGAACCTTTTCCCTGGGCGGCCAACCGGACAAGGCGCTGATCGAATACCGCATCCGTTTCGATCCATTGTTCAAGCACATCGCCTTTCAGGGCGTGCCGGACATCCGCATCATCGTGTTCCAAGGCGTGCCGGTGATGGCCATGACCCGCCTGCCGACCGAACAATCGTCGGGCAAGGCCAATTTGCACCAGGGCGCCATCGGCGCCGGCATCGACATGACATCGGGCCGGACCCTGAATGCCGTGTGGCACGACCGCATCATCACCACCCATCCCGATACGGGCGCCCCCGTGTCGGATGTGCAGATCCCCCATTGGGATATCCTATTGCACCATGCGGCACGGTCGTTCGACCTGACCCATCTGGGCTATCAGGGCATCGACATGGTGTTGGATTCCGAACGCGGGCCGGTGATGCTGGAATTGAACGCCCGCCCGGGCCTAAGCATTCAGATCGCCAACGGCGAGGGCCTGGGCCTGCGGCTTGCCAAGGTGGAGGCCCGATTACAATCGGCGCCGGATACCCTGGCCGAGGTTACAAGTCGTGTCGCCTTCGCCAGGGAAAATTTCACCCCCCGTCCGGCGGCCCTGACCTAACCCTGAACCAACCTCGACAGCCTATTTGGTGTTGATGCCCGGGAACTGGAAATTCGGCGGGGCCGCTTCGGCGGGCCGTTCGCTTTCCATTTTCTTGACGCTGACGGGGCTGGGCGTCTCGACCGCCTCGCGCCGTTGCGTCAGCACCGTCTTGTTCTTTTTGTAGAAATGATCGTCCATCAACAGCGCCGTACCGAACTTGGGCACGTACCATGCACTGGTCTCAAGCCGGTCCCACGGCTGTTCCTTAACCGCGTCAAAAAGGCTGATGGTGATATCGACCAAATGCGCCTGGAAATCGCCCGCCGACAGTTTCAGGGTCTTCGACCCGCGGACACAGATTTGAATGCGCTGCTTGAACTTCAACTCGCCGTTCTGGATGGCGTCGGCCACGTAGTCGACACTGTTTCCCTGTTTCAGCGGCCACAGCGTGTCGTAGATGGCCGCATCGAACTTGAACTCCCACCCGCCGCCAGCGGCAACCCCGGCAAAGGCGCGGTACAAGGTGACATCCTGAATGGGGCCTTTGCCATGCATGGGCTCCCGATACCAGCGGACCTTATCACCGGTGATGGATTTGACACGGAACCGCCGATGAGAGACGTCCGGAGTCCTGGAATGGGGATTATAGGTGATCTTGTAGACAAAATTGGCGCTCTCGGCCGGCGACGTGTAGGGGACCGGCGCTTCCCCGCCCTTCGAGGCGATGCAGGCCGAAGCCCATGCGGAAGACGACGAGGCCATGGCCCCGATCAGGGCTGCCACAAATGCAGTAGTACGGGACAGGCCCATTCGGCTCCCCTTGGTTGTCACAGTGCGGGACGACCCCGCCCTCGCCCCCAAGAAGCAGTTTTATCCGGGCAACAGTCTAGTCAAGCAGCCCCAACATACAATAAACAACTGTTATGAAAGACATGACCGAGTTCTGGAATCTGGTTGTCGACGTGTGGCAGCACGGCGTGATCGGCATCGACGTCGGCCGCATGGCCGCCGCCCTGGGGATTTTCCTCGTCTTCCTGATGTTGCGCGGTCTGTTGACCCGCTTCCTCATGGGTTGGCTGCGCATGATGACCAAGCGCACGCCCTGGACCCTGGACGACCAGATTCTGGCCGCTATCGAACCGCCGGTCCGCTTCGTGCCCGTGGTCATGGGCCTGTTCTTCGCCTTCCAGGTCCTCAAACTCGCGGGCACGCCCGACCAGATGGCGTCGAACCTGGTGCGCTCGCTGATTGCCTTCACCATTTTCTGGGCGCTTTACCGGGCCGTCGATCCCTTGAGCGTGCTTCTCCATCGCCTCGACCGGATCTTTTCCACGGAACTGGTGGAATGGATGGCGCGTGCGATCCGCGTGTTGGTGTTCATCATCGGCGCGGCGGCGGTGTTGGAAATCTGGGGCATCAAGGTCGGCCCGATCATTGCCGGGTTCGGCCTGATCGGGGTCGCCGTGGCGCTGGGCGCGCAGGACCTGTTCAAGAACCTGATCGCGGGCCTGTTGATCCTGGCCGAAAAACGCTTCCACAAGGGCGATTGGATCCATGTCGAAGGCGTGGTCGAAGGCCATGTCGAAACCATCGGATTCCGCTCCACCATGGTTCGCCGGTTCGACAAGGCGCCGGTCATGGTGCCCAATTCCCAGTTGTCGGACACGGCAGTCATCAACTTCACCGCCATGACCCATCGCCGCATCAAATGGCTGATCGGGGTCGAATACCGCACCTCGGTCGACCAGTTGCGCGTGATCCGCGACCAGATCGCGGCCTATCTCGAGGAAACGCCAGAGTTCGCACCAGCCACGGATGTCTCGACCTTTGTGCGAATCGACAGTTTCGGCGATTCCTCCATCAACATCATGGTCTATTGCTTCACCATCACGACGAAGTGGGGCGAGTATCTGGAGATCAAGGAACACCTGGCCTACAAGGTCATGGATATTGTCCACGGTGCCGGGGCGGCCTTTGCCTTCCCGAGCCAATCGATTTATGTGGAAAGCCTGCCGGGCGACGACGCGCCGGAAATCTTCCAGCCACCACCGGCCCCGCCGGTCGAGTAAGCGAGAAAGGTAAGGACCCCAAGCCATGGGCATCACCATCTATCACAACCCGAAGTGCAGCAAATCGCGCCAGACTCTGCAATTGCTGGAAGACAACGGCGTCGCACCGGACATCGTGCTGTACCTGGACACCCCGCCCACGGTGGACGAGATGAAGGACCTGCTGCGCAAACTCGGCCTGAAAGCCGCCGACATCCTGCGCCAGGCCGAGGCCAAGGAGGCCGGCCTCGCCAAGGACATGGACGAAGACACGCTGATCAAGGGCATGATCGCCAATCCCCGGTGCATTGAACGGCCGATCGTTGTGAAGGGGGCCAAGGCGGTTCTCGGGCGGCCACCGGAAAACGTTCTGGCACTTATCTGACACGGACCTGACAGGCCACCCGAACCGCCGAGTTTTATTGTAATCCTCGTAGGTTACGAGGCTTGCGGTTCCGTTGTGGACACTTCAATATGTGCGCGCGAGGGGAGCGTGGTTACAGATCACTTCTCCGACCTGCCTGAAGATCACCGAAACGGGGCTATGGCGGATCGGATGAACACTAGCGACAGCGGACAAGGGGCCGCTGATATCGTGGAGGACTGATGGCCGCCGACGACCGCGCCAGCCCGGATCAATCCCCGGTGGACGTCAATGACGCCCGCGCCGCATGGGAGTCTCTTCCGGAAGAAGAACGCACGGCCCTGCGCGACCGCGAAGCCGCGCGCCTGTTCGCCATCGGCTCCGACCATCAACGGAACGGCCGCCTGGAAGAGGCGATCCCCGATTACACCCGGGCCCTCGCCCTCAACCCCAATCTGGCCGAGGCCTACAACAACCTGGGTGTGGTGCTGCGCGCCACCGGCCGGCCGGAAGCGGCCGTCGCCTGCTATCGGCGGGCCATCGCGCTGAAGCCGCGCAACGCGACATCCCATTCCAACCTGGGCAACGTGCTGCGTGACCTGGGCCGGTTCGAGGCCGCGGTGGCCAGCCACCAACAGGCCGTGCATCTGGACCCGAAAAATTCCGACACCCTGCACAACCTGGGCGTGGCGCTGCGCGACCTTGGCCGCCGCGATCAGTCTCTCGACTGTTTCGAACGCGCCCTCGACCACAACCCGGACCATATCCCAAGCCTGCTCGACCGCGGACGGTCACTGTTGCTGGCAGGCGAATATGCCGCAGGCTTCAAGGACCTGGAAGCCCGTTTCCGGATGCGTCGCTTCCAATTGCGCGGCATGGACACGCCGCGCTGGACCGGCGCCAAGGTCAAGGGCAAGATCGTGCTGGTGCCCTGCGAAGGCACACCGGGCGACATCATCCAGTTCGCCCGCTACATTCCCATGATCAAGGCCCAGGGCGCCAATGTCGTTCTCGAAGCGCCCGCCGCGCTGGCTGATCTGCTGGCCACCGTGCCCGGCGTCGACAAGTTGGTGATCCAGGGCGCCGCCCTGCCGAAATTCGATCTGCATGCGCCGCTGCTGTCGCTTGCCGCCATCTTCAAGACGACCGCCGCCAAGGTGCCGGCCGCGACCCCCTACATCACCCCGCCCGATCCCGGGGCCTTTCGCCTGCCCCCGGGCGGCGACTTCCTGAAGATCGGGATCGCCTGGGAGGACGAGCGGACGCCGGCCCATGTCACGCCGACACCGGGTCTGCGCCCGTTCCTCGACCTGGCCGGCCTGGCCGGAGTCACGTTGTTCGGCCTGCAGACGGGACCGGCGGCGGGGGATTTGAAGGCACAGGGATCGGACGCCCTGATCATTGACGTGGCGCGGCGGGCCGGCGGGCTGGCTGGCCTAGCGGCCTATATCGATCAGATGGATGTGGTGATCGCCGTCGATGGCGCCGTCGCCCATCTGGCCGGTGCGCTGGGCAAGGAAACCTGGCTGATCGCTCCGGCCTCGCCCGATTGGCGTTGGGGCACCTCGGGCGATACCACGCCCTGGTATCCGACCATGCGCATCCTGCGCACGGAACGGCGGGGCGACTGGTCGGCATTGCTGGACCAGACCCGGCGCGACCTGCGGGCCCGGGTGCGGCGCGGCAACGGGGCCTGAATTCGGTTCTAGAAGCGGTAGCTGTAACGCAGGCCGATGTTTTCCAGGCCTTCGTTGTAATCACAGATCTTGGCGTTCGAGATATGGTCGAAGATGGCCGCGATCTTGTGATGCTCGGTCAGCTGCCAGCCGAGGGTGAACGATTCCCGAAACAACAGATGACAGCCCAGGTCCTTCTTGTCGGCCGCCCCTGAATCCGTTTCGCCGTCGTGATAGGCGCCGCCGACGCTGAGCCCGGCGAACAGCCCCTTCCACAGGTTCCATTCATAGCTGAGCCCCACGAACACCTGGCTGGTGTCGCCTTCGGAATTGATGTTGGCGCCGATGTGGGGCTCCGGGCTCCAGATCAGGTCGAGGAATTTCGGCGAAGCGAAGCGGATTTCAATATGCCCGTCGTAGCCGTCTTCCTTGGAGTTGGAAAACGGCCCATCGTCGTGAATCAGGGCGCCGATGGAAATTTCGGAAATAATGCCGCCGAGCGGTTTGCCGCGCGAACTGGCGCGGGCTCCCCGTTCCGTACCGCCGGGCCACAGCGGCCCCGTTTTCGACGACACCCGCGTCATCGGTTCGGCCTGCGGCTGAGGCGCCGGCGCGGAGGCCGGAACCGGGCGGACCTGGGGCCGAGGGGCGGGGCGCGCCGGCATGGGGGCATAAACCGGCTGGGCCACGCGCCCTGCGGCAGGCTGTCCCGGCCGAGCTTGGTCCCACTCTTTGGCCGGACGAGCGGCGAAGGGATGGGCCTTGCCCATCAGAATTCGGATGTCGTATCCGGTCGACGCACTATCCGCCTGGGCACCGGACACAGCCACCATGCAGAGCCCCAGGCCCCAGCACAATCCCTTGAACTTATTATACAAAACAGCCCCTCACTCGCTCACAGGACGCCGATTTCGACATTTCCCTGTCCCCGGCCATATCCCTGAATTCGACCGCGATAATGAAGCAGATCGGCCTTAAACAAGGGTAAACCTTCTTTCTGTTTAATGGACGGGGCGGCAATCGTCCAGCGCCGCGGCAGGCACCGATTGGATCGAACAACCGGCGCATTGACGGATAGCGTTCAACAAGCAGGCAAGGTCCGTGAGCAGCAGGAAACAACAATTCCGCGACAAGGACATCATCTTCCGTGAGGGGGATCCGGCGACCCGTGCCTTCACCATCATCGCCGGCAAGGTCGAACTGATGACCGAGGTCGACGGCAAGGAAAAGCATCTGGGCATTCTCGGCCCGGGCAAGACCCTGGGCGACGCGGATGTCGCGCACGGCCGCCACAAATCGACAGCGATCGCCGCCGGCACGGTAACCCTGCGCCCGCTTGACCAGCAAGCCCTGGCCCTGGTCAAAGCGCCGGTTCAGGGGCCTGGCCTACTGGCCCGCCTGCTCGCCCCCCTTGCCGCACATGACAGCGGCGCCCCCCGCCGCCGGTTTTCCCTGTTCGGCTGGTTCCGCCAGATCAAGGAGGCGAGCCAGCCCGCCGACCCGACCCGCATCGAGGTCCGCGTTGCGGCCCTGCCCTCCGAAGGCCAGGCCACGGAAGGTTTCAACGCCGATAGCGACACCGCGTCGGACCCTGAAACCCTGATTCTCGACGCCTTCGCCGAACTGGAGGGCGTACGTGCCCGACCCCTGAAGAAACCCCTCACTCTTCCTGAGGACACGGAACCCCAAGATCGCGCGAACCGCCTGCATTGGGCGGCGCGCCAGGCCCTGGCACAGGTCGAGGCGGACGTCCTGATCTGCTTCGAGTTGGATGCCGCCGGCAAGCGCCTGACCCTGCGGTTCCTGCCCTTGGGCATCCAGAACGAGGACCCGCCCGGGATGTTCCATGCGGCCCAGGCGCTGGTGCTGCCGGCCCAGCCGGACCCCGCCCTGACGGCCCTGGCGACAGCCGTCGCCCTGACCGCGACAATCCCGCTGACCGAGGTCAAGAAGAGTCGCCTCGCCAATGTTCTGCCCCAGGCCATGGAACGCGCGGCCCCGGCCATCGAAGCCCTGGGCACGGCACCGGACATCACGGACCGCGACCGTGCCATCGCCCGGCTATTTTTCGCCAACCTGCTGACGCTTCAGTCGGGCCCGGCCGGACAGCTTGAGGGTTATCGCATGGCCGCCGACATCTACGGTCAGGCCATCGCCTTCCTGAAGGATGACGCCGACGCCTTCGACCGTGCCGTGGCGCAACGCGCGCTCGGCGCGATTCTGCCGACCCTGGCCCCCGAATGGGAAACCCTGGAGATGGCGGCCGACGACGAACACAAGGCGGCCGGACCGATGGCCCAGGCGATGGCGCTTCTGGAAGCGGCGGCCGAACAATTCACCCGCGACACCTATCCCAAGGAATGGGCGGCGCTGCAGAATCGGATGGGGCAAATCTGCTACCGCATCGATGCCCAGGAAGGCGACCAGGACCTGTTGAAACAGGCCCTGAATCACTATCAGGCCGCCTTGCAGGTCTTCAACCGGATCGACCATCCCATGCGCTGGGCCGAAGTCATGAACAACATCGGTCAGGCGGCGGCGATCCTGGGCGAGCAGTTGAAATCGGTGGAACTGTTCGAAAAGGCCATCGAGGCGTGCTCCGGCGCCCTGGAAGTCCGCCACAAGCTGGATCATCCGCTGCTGTGGGCAGCGACCCAGAACAACCTGGGCTCGGCCCTGTTCATGCTGTCCAAGCTGACCCACGATCCGGGTCAGCTTGAGGCCGCCCGCGAGGCCTTTTCCCTGGCCAAGGGCGTGTACGAGGCGCGCGGCGCCCACCGCCTGACCATGATCACGGAAAAGAACCTGTCACGTGTCGAGCGCCTGATGGATATCGCCCGGCCCAAGTCGCCGCCACCCTTGCCGTGGGAGCCCAAGGATTACGCCCCGCATCTGGCGGAGACATCGGACCTTGAGGAAGAGGACGACGAGGAAGAAGGCGACATGTCCGTCTATGACGCCCCCAAGGACGACGATGACGACCGTGGTTTCAAGAGCCGGGCCGCCGGAGCCTGAACTCCACTCCTCCAAGGAGACTTGCACCCGGCGGCGAAGATATTACATTTAGGGCTCAGCGCCGCGTCCAGGCCATCGGACCGGCGCAGCGCGATAGCCCAAGGACCGCGGACGGACCCATGAGCAACTTACGTTCACCCATCGGATCGGATATCACCTGGCGTCAGCCGGACGGTGAATTGGTGTCCTGCGAGGAAAAGCTTAAGGTCCTGAACGAGAACCTTGAGGAAATTCGCCAGTACTGCCAGGACGCCTTCGAGGACGCGATCCTCATGGGCTGCGACGAGGCCCAGGTCCGCGCGGTCCTGCAATCCGTCGTCGACGCCATCGAGAACCCCTACAAGGGCCGCAAGTCCTAGTCATTCGACATCACGCCACCCTGTCCGTCACCCCCGCGAAAGCGGGGGTCCAGCGTTCTGGATTCCCGCTTTCGCGGGAATGACGCGTGGGGCCATCGCTGCCAGCGGGTCGCGTCCGCCCGGAAACGTTCAGTCGGCGCCGATGAAACGATCGGCGAAGGTGAAGGGATCGGGGCTGGGCTTGCCGAAATGCCAGCCCTGGCCGTAGTCGATGCCGCAATAAAACAGCTTGTTGGCGGCATCCTGGTCCTCGACCATTTCCGCGACCGTATGAACCCCCGCGGAAGAACACATCTTTGCCATCGACGACAGCATGTCGCGGCCCTTGTCCGAGGCACAGGCCCGGCGCACCACGGGGCCATCGAACTTGACCACGTCGACGTCGAGGGCGTTGAGGTAATCGAAACTGGCCGACCCGGCGCCGAAATCATCAAGACAGAATTCGAACCCGCGCGAGCGGATTTCCTGGATCACCTTGTTGAGGGTTTCCAGGTCCTCGGCCTCGGCCGATTCCGTCAGTTCGAACATCACCCGGCGGTTCATGTCGCGGCGGCTTTCGAGAACCTGGATCAGGCGCTGCACGAACTGCGGCTGCGCCAACGACAGCGACGACAGGTTGACTGCCACCGGCGGCAGCGGCCCGCGTTTCGCCATATGCCCCAGAATATCCATGACCTGACGGACCACGGCAAAATCGAAATCGACAATCAGGCCCAACTGTTCGGCCAGCGTGATGATCTGGAACGTGGTCTTGGCACGGGTCTGGTCGCGGAACCGGGACAGGGCCTCGAAATGATGGACCCGGCCCAGGCGCAGGTCGCAGATCGGCATGAACACCAGATCAAAGTCGCAACGTTCCGTCGTTTCCTTGATGAACCTCACGGTTTCCACCGTGTCCTGCATCATGTCGTCGAGCGCGTCGGACAGTTTTTCGACCGGCAGCCGCGCCTTGCCGGTGCAGAACTGCTGCATGGTATGGACCAGGGCGCGGGCGACCTGGTCCTCGCTGAGCCCCGCCCCGTCGGCGTCCAGGGTCGAGGAGCGGGCGCCGAACTCGGCGGCCTTGTCGCCGAGAAGCTGCTGGGCGGCTTCCTCGACCTTCATGTTCACATCCTCGGGGTCGACGTCGCCGCCGTGGACATAGGCAAAGTTCTCGGCATCCAACTGGCCCGCCGTGCTGCCGCCCAGCGAATGGGTTTTCAGGATGCTGCCGACGGCGGTCATCAGGTTGCGCTTCTCGCTGGCGCCCAGGGTTTCGGTCAGGGACTTGACGTTGTCCAGGCGCACGAACGTGAGCTGCCCCCTGGCACCCGTGCGATCGTAATCCTGAATGCGTTCGACCGCGGCGCGGGTGAAGGACTCGCGCTCCAACACACCGGACCATTCGTCCTCGATCAGATCCTCGGCCGGGACATGGGTCTTGCGCACCGGCTCGACCTTCAATGCCAGGAAATAATGATCCTCGAAATCAGGCATGCGGTAGCCTGAAAACACCACGGGAATGCGTTTTCCGGCGGTGCTTTTCAGATCGAGAACGACGTCCTCCAGGCGACCGTTGCGGCCGCCGCCGGTCAGCAGATCGCGGGCATAGGTCTTGTGCTCGTCACCGACAAAGTCGAGGAACGACGAGCCCAACAGGGTTTCCGGCGTGGCGCCCAGTACCGGGGTCACCCCGGCGGCGAAGGCGATATTGTAGTCGCCGTCCAGTTCAAGAAGAAGGTCCGCCCGGCAAAAGGCCAGGGCCACGAAGCGTTCGCGGTCGGTCTTGCC
>DNMS01000348.1:5963-7962 GCA_003488105.1 Rhodospirillaceae bacterium | reverse complement strand
ATCAGAACCAGGGTGAATACGGTGGCGATGCCGAGCCCGCCGAACACGACCCAGCCGATGGCGACTCGTGCTTCCGACCCGGCGCCGGTCGCCAGGATCAGCGGCAAAGCCCCCAGCACCGTGGACAGCATGGTCATCATCACCGGGCGCAGGCGGATGATCGCCGCCTGACGGATGGCCTCGGCCACGGACAGGCCGCGGTCGCGCAGCTGGTCGGCGAACTCGACCACCAGGATGCCGTTCTTGGCCATCAGGCCGACCAGCATGACCAGGCCGATCTGGCTGTAGATGTTGATGGTGCCGCCGGAAAGTTTCAGCGCGAACACCGCCGCGGCCAGCCCGAACGGCACGGTCAGCACGATCACCAGGGCGCTGACCACGCTTTCGAACTGGGCCGCCAGGACCAGCAGCACGATCAGCACGGCGAAGGCGAAGGTCAGGGCGACCTCGTTGGTGGTGTCCTGCAGGGTCGCGGCCTCGTTGATGAACCGCAGCCCGATGCCGGGCGGCAGGGTATCGTCGGCGATGGCCTGGATGCCGTCGATGGCTTCCTGCAGGGACATGTCGGCGGGAAGCACGGCCTCGACCTCGACCGCGCGCTTTTGGCCGGACCGGTCAAGCTCGGCCGCCGTGCCGACCTCTTCCAAGGTCACGAAGGCCGACAGCGGCACCAAACGCCCGTCGCCCGTCGGCACGAACAGATTGAACAGATCGGTCGGATCGTTGATGGCGCCGGCCGCGGATTCCAGCATCACCGGGATCGACCGGTCGTTGACGTTCAACTCCGCCACTTCGAACCCGGCGACCATGGCGCGGAGCGTGTCGACGATGCCCTCGACCTGGACGCCCAGATCCTCCGCCCGGCGGCGGTCGACCTTGACCGACAATTGCGGTTGGGTCTGCTGGAATTCGACCTCCGGGTCCTCCAGCCTGGGCAGGCGTTCGCGCATGGCGCCCAGGAAATCGAAGGCGGCGGCGGCGATGTCCTTGTAGTTGGACCCGGTCAGGGTGAATTCGATGCTGCCGCCGGCGCGGCGCAGGTTCAGGCTGTTGGGCGTGCGGACGCGGGCGGTCGCCCCCGGGATCGCCTTCAGGCCCTTGTTCAGGGATTTGGCGATCTCCTGTTGCGAGCGCTTGCGCTGGTCCCAGGGCACCAGGGGGGCGATCAGGTAGACGCGGTTAGGGTCCCAGCGCCCGACGATGGCGAACACGTTTTCCGCCTCGCCGCTGTCAACCAGCGGGCGCAGCAGGGCCTCGGCCTGGACCGACTGGCGGTCCATGTAGTCGAGCCCGACGCCGTCCGGTCCCTGCATCATGATGATGATGGCGCCGCGATCCTCACGCGGCAGCAATTCGGTCTTGATCGTGGGATAGACCAGCAATGCCGTCGCGGCGAGCATGGCCGTGCCGCCCAGGATCAGCAGCCGGGCGTTGAGGGTGAATTCCAGCATCCTGGCATAGGCCGCATTGATGCGCTGCCCGGCGGCGACCAGGACGGCCGGCGGTTTGGTCGGCCCGGCATCGCCCCGGTCGGGCAGGCGCGACGCCAGCATGGGCACCAGGGACAGCGCCACGAAGGATGAAATCGCCACGGCCACGGCCAGGGTGAAGCCGAATTCGGTGAACAGCTTGCCCGCTGTCGACGGCAGGAAGGCGATCGGCAGGAACACGGAAATCAGCGTCGCCGTGGTCGCCAGCACGGCGAAGAACACCTGGCGGGTGCCGTTGACGGCGGCGGCGTAGGACTTCATCCCGAGGGTGCGGTGGCGCTGAATATTTTCCAGCACCACGATGGCGTCATCGACGATCATGCCCGTGGCGAGGACCATGGCCAGCAGGGTCAGGATATTGACCGAAAAGCCCATCAGATAGATCGCCCCGACGGTGCCCATGATGGCGACGGGAATGGCGACGGTCGGGATCAGCGTCGGGCGGAGGCCGCCCATGAACATGAAGATCACGGCGATGACCACGGTGACGGCGATCAGCAGGCTGTTGA
>DNMS01000348.1:4579-5720 GCA_003488105.1 Rhodospirillaceae bacterium | reverse complement strand
CTTTTGTTGACGGCATCGGAAATGGCGATGGTGTTGGATTGCGCACGACGCACGATGCCCAGGCCGACCACCTTGGAGCCGTTGAGAACCGAGTAGCTTTCCGCCTCGGCCGGGCCGTAGAAGGCCTGCGCGACCTCGCCCAGGCGGACGTCCTTGCGCAATTCCAGATCCTCGACCTTGGCCGGCTCCCAGACCGAGGCGTCGGCGCGCACCAGCAGCATCTGGTCGTCCGATTTGAAACTGCCGGCGGGCACGTCGAGCCGGGTCGAGCGCAACACCTTGGCGACGTCATCGATGCTGAGGCCGTAACGCGCCAGTTTCATGGGGTCGACGACGATGCGCAGGACCTGTTCCTGATCGCCGAACAGGTCGACCGAGGCGACCCCGTCGATGGACAGGAACTCGGGCGAAATATCGTCCTCGGCGATGCGGGTCAGGTCTTCCTGGTTCACCTTGTCGGACACCAGGGCCAGACGGATGATCGGCGAGGAATCGGCGTCGGCCTTGACGACGGTGATGTCCTCGACACCTTCCGGCAATTGCCGCTCGACCCCGGCGACCGCTTCGCGGATGTCGTTGGCGGCGACGTCCAGATTGACGTTGGCGGAGAATTCGGCGCGGACGCGGCCGTTGTTTTCCTCGCTCGCGGCCTCGATGCGCTTGACGCCGGACACGCGGGCGACGGCTCCTTCGAGCACGCTGATCACCTCGGCGTCCATGGTTTCCGGAGAGGCGCCGTCGAAGAACGCGCGCACGGTGACGATGGGGCGGTCGACGTCGGGCAGTTCGCGGACCTCGACGCCCATGATCGCGGCCAGGCCGGCGATCATGATCAGCAGATTCATGACGACGACCAGCGTGGGCCGGCGGACCGACAGGGACGGCAGGTCGCTGAGCCGGGACATGTTACGGGATCGCCTTTTTCTTGCCCTTGGGGGCGACGTCGCCGGCGGCGAATTTATCGAAAGGAATGGCCTGGATGCGCTGGCCGGGGCGCAGGCCCTGGACACCCTCGACGACGATCAGATCGTCGGCGTTCAGCGGCCCGTCGACCAGGATGCGGCCGCGGTCGCGGCGGACGATTTTGACGAAGACCTTTTCCGCCGTCTCGGTCTTGCCGTTCTTCTTGGCGACCCGCCAT
>DNMS01000348.1:1530-4466 GCA_003488105.1 Rhodospirillaceae bacterium | reverse complement strand
CTCGCGGACGGTGGGATAAGGTTTTCCGGTGAAGGCAAGTTCGGTCTCGAACGACGTGCCGGGGCGGATCAGGTCTTCCTCGTTGGGGATCGTCGCCTTGACCCGGAGCGTGCGCGTAATCGGGTCGATGCGGCTGCCCAGTTGGGAGACCTTGCCCGCAAGCCGCAGGTCCGGCGCGGTCCAGGGACGGACCATGACCGGGTCGTCGATCTTGATGCGCCCGGCGTATTCCTCGGGCAGTTCGAACTCGACGAGGATCTCCGAGCGGTCGTCCAGGGTGGCGATCTGCGTATCCGTGGTCACCCGGTCGCCACGGTCGATCTCGGTCAGCCCGATGATGCCGTCGAAGGGGGCATAGACGATACGGTCGTCGAGCGCCTGTTCCGCCTGATCCAGGCGCAGGGTCGCGGCTTCCAGGTCGGTCTGCGCCGTTTCCAGACGGGCTTGCGATGCGGTGCCCGACGGCGCCAGTTTTTCCAGGCGCTTCAATTGACGGGTCGCGTCCTTGACCGCAACCTTGGCCAAGCGCACGGCGATCTGCTGATGGACGTCTTCCAGGCGCAGCAGAATCTGACCCTTATGGACCCGGTCCTGGCTGCGGAATGACACGGCGACGACCTCGCCGGCGGTCTTGGGATAAAGCGCCGCGGACTTGCGCGCCTCGCCCGTGCCGACGGCGCGGACGATGATCTTATCCGTGGCGGCGGGCGCCTTTTCGACCAAAACCCGCGTGCCGCCACCGGCTGCTCGGAGGGCGTCCTTGGGCTGGGCGCCGACCTCATTGCCGTTCAAGGCATACCAGCCGGCGCCGAGAACAACAGCCAGGCCGATCAGGATGACGAGTTGGGTGCGCAGAATCATGGTCGATGTCTCAATACGGTTCCGTGGTGTCAGGCGCCGAAGGATACCGGCCAATTCCACACAAATTCCTAATACGCGAAGATTAGCCGGGAACGAATGGGAACTTATCAAGTTTCATGGCGCGGGCGGCTGGAATTTTGTAACAAGATGTCGCGCACGGGCCCTGGCGGCTGTGCGTGCAACCGGAGCAAAAAGGAATTCCCGCATGTTCATCGTCACCGTCACCTTTGTCGTAAAACCAGAGCATATCGCGGATTTCTCCCCGGCGATGATCGAGAATGCGCGCGCGTCGGAAGACACCGAACCCGGCTGCCGACAGTTCGATGTCTGCCGCGATCCAAAGGATCCGGCGGTTACATTTCTTTACGAAGTTTATGACGATGCGGCCGCGTTCGAAGCCCATAAGGCGACGGCCCACTTCAAATCCTTTGACGCTCTGGTTCAGCCCTGGTTGGCGTCGAAAGAGGTCAAGACCTGGGTTCTCGCGGACTAAAGCGGCAGTTTCATCCCGGCGTGGCTGTGCACGAAGCCGAGGGATTCGTAAAACGCCAGGGCGTCAGGGCGTTCCCGGTCCGTGGTCAATTGCACCATCCGGCATCCCTTGTCCCGGGCGAGGCCGATGGCATGTTCGAACATCGCCCGGCCCAGGCCGCTGCCACGAGCCTTGGGGGCAACCCGCACGCCTTCGATCAATGCGCGCCAACCGCCTTGGTGAGAGATGTTCGGCAGCATCGTGATCTGCAGGCAGCCGATGACGCCGCCGTCATCGGCGACCAGCAGGCGGGTGTTGGGATCGTCCTGGATCGCCTGGAAGGCATCCAGGTAACAGGCGGGAAGCGGGGTTTCAAAACGCTCACGTTGCCGGCCTATTGGGTCATCGGCCAGCAGGGCGACGATATGGACGAGGTCGTCCGCAGTGGCGTCTCGGAATTTCATGATGTTGCTTTCGTAGATTGAGCCCGGGCGGCCTGTCAAAGCCAAGCGATGCCCGCTGCGTGAATTTTGTTTTTCCAGGATGCAGACAAATTTATCAAAAATCATCGAATTTCGTTGAACATCAAAATATTCACCGTTAAGCCGATAAGAGATCACGCCTACCACGGCATGGGTATCGATTATGGGGAGGGGGCATGCCGCCTAGCGAACTCGGGAGTGCCGGCGATCAGCCGTCTTCCGATCTTGGGTTTGTGCAAAGCCCTAAAATAAAACGCGTTTTTGACTTTTGGGTCAGCCTGCGCCGTGACCGGCTGTTTCCGGCATGGGCCGATGTCAGGCTGATGGACCTCTACGACGTGGCGCCCTTTTTGGCCGTGGTCGACGTGGAACATGAGAATGGCGCCCTGCGGTTCCGCTATCGCTTCTGCGGCACGGCGTTGGTCGAGGCGCGGGACCATCTGGTGCCCGCGGATCCCACCGGCCGGTGCATCGACGAGGTCGTTTGGCCGTTCGATCCGGCACCGTTGGTCGGGGCATGCGCCAAGGTCGTGGATCGGCGCAAGCCCAACCTGCTGGCCGTCGGCGAGGTCAACGAAAGCGCCTATCACCTGCACGAGCGGGGATTTTTTCCCCTCGGGTCGGCCGACGGCGCGGTGTCACATATCCTCATTTGCGTCGACGAAGTCCGCGCCAGGTGACGCCGATGTTTCCAACCGGCCGTGCCGGAGGTTAAATAGGGGATCGGACGTTTCAACGAGGATATGATCGCGCCATGACCGACCGCCCCACATCGCCGCCTGCTGCCTCCAACGAACCGACCCTGGACGCCGACGAAATCCTTGCCGGCATCCTCGAATGGGTTGCCATCGAAAGCCCGTCCCATGACGGCGTTGCGGTCAACCGAATGGTCGATCTCGTCGAAAAAGGGCACGCGGCGCTGGGGGCCAGGATCGAGCGCACGCCGGGGCGCGACGGGTTCGGCGACATTCTGGTGACGCGCACGCCCTGGGGCGGCGATGGGCCGGGAATTCTCGTGCTGTCGCATCTGGATACGGTGCACGCCATGGGCACCATCGAAAACGAACTGAAGGTGCGGCGCGAGGACGACAAGGTCTACGGCCCCGGCATCTATGACATGA
>DNMS01000348.1:0-1434 GCA_003488105.1 Rhodospirillaceae bacterium | reverse complement strand
GGCATCTACGACATGAAGTCCGGCGCCTATATTGCCAATCACGCCTACCGCCATCTGGTGCGCGCGGGCAAGGAAACGCCGCTGCCGATCACCTTCATGTACGTTCCGGAAGAGGAAATCGGCAGCCCTACGTCGCGCAAGATGATCGTCGACCTGGCGAAAAAGAACAAATACGTCCTGGTCACTGAACCGGCGCGGGATGGCGGGAAGGTCGTCACGGCGCGCAACGGGCGGCTGAAGTACGACATCACCGTCATCGGCCGCCCGTCCCATGCCGGTCTGCGCCACATGGACGGGCGCAGCGCGATCCGGGAAATGGCCCATCAGATCCTGTTTCTCGAAGGGTTGACCGACTACGGCCGCTCGATCACCTGTTCCGTCGGCACGATTTCCGGCGGCACCCTGACCAACGTGGTGCCGGCGAAATGCACCATTACCGTGGACCTGCGGGTGCCGGATATGGACGCGGCCGAGGAGATCAAGGCCAAGGTCGAGGGCATGACGCCCGTCGGTCCCGACTGTGTTCTGAAAATCGAAGGCGGTGTCGACCGCCCGCCCTATGAAAAGTTCGAGGGCATCGAAAAGCTGTTCCAGCACGCCAAGGGTCTGGCGGCGGAAATCGGCTTCGATCTTCAGGATCTGAAGACTGGCGGCGGCTCCGACGGCAACTTCACCGGCGCCCTTGGCATTCCGACGTTGGACGGCCTGGGCGCCGACGGCCACGGCGCTCATTCCCATGACGAATTCATCTACTACTCGTCCCTGGTCGAGCGCTGCCGCCTGATGATCCGTCTGTTCGAAACCTTGGAGTAGAATGACCGGTCAGGTCGCTCTATCGGCATTGTTTGTCATGCTGACGGACAACAGGTGTGGCGGCGGATATAGGGAAGGGCGGCGTCCTTGCGGAACGGTATTACCTGCACTGCCACGTGGCCGGCGCGTTCAATCCGCACGGCGGGATCGGGTCGACCCCGTCCCTGCAGTGGATCAAGAAACTGCCCGACTGGCGGGATCGGCTTCAGACGCTCTACGTTCGCCGCCCCCATCTTCGCTTTTGTCGAACTGATGCCCGCGTCCAAAGACCATTCGGACATCACCCCGATCGATGGAAAATAGCGGCGTGGGCTACTCCCAATCCGCCTTGGACAGTGACGCGATCAGATCATGGACCGCGCGGCGCTTGCGCGGATTGTCGATGCTGTAATAGGCGGTAACCAGTTCGGTTGTTTCGCTGGACCCCATGACGTCCGAGGAATCGCGCGGGTCTTCGGCGAACACGACGTCCAGATCAAAATTGTCCTGGGTCATCTGGACATCCTGCGGCATGCCGTCGAAGAAATAGGCGACGGGAATATCGAGGATTCGGCTGAGCTGGTACAGCCGGCTGGCGCCGATGCGATTGGCGCCGCGTTCGTATTTCTGGATCTGTTGGAA
>DNMS01000389.1:6806-20179 GCA_003488105.1 Rhodospirillaceae bacterium | reverse complement strand
TATCGATCAGTACGAGATCGCGACCCAGGCCTGCGATCTTCTGGCGCGCACCATGGCGGGGGAAATTCATCCCAAGGTTCATGTCCGCCGCCGCGAAATGCTGGACGGCGCCGACCACGGGCGGACCACGTCGCCCGGGCCGATGACCGAGGCACTGGCGACATTGGACAAATTTCTGAAAGCAACGCCGGGCACTTATGCCGGGTCGATCAACGCGGGCTTTCCCTGGGTCGATATCCACGATACGGGGCCGACCTGCATCGTCACCGGGGAGGGCGACGACCCGGCCCACGCGAAGATCGCCGAACAGGTGATGGATCAGATTTGGCGCGACCGCAACAAGCTGACCATCAACCTGCTGCGCATCGACGATGCGATGGCCCAGGTCAAGGCCGCCTTGGCCCAGGGTGTTTCAGCACCCATCGTGCTGGCCGATTACGCGGACAATCCGGGCGGCGGCGGTTACGGTGACGCGACGAAGCTTCTGGGCGCGATGATCGAGGCCGATCTGCCCGATGCCGCCTTCGGCACGATCTACGATCCCGAGGCGGCGCTGGCCTGCCGCAACGCGGGCCTGGGTACGACGTTCAGGCTGGAACTCGGCGGCAAGGTCGACCCGGCCGTCCAGGGCGGGCCGCTGTCGTTGATGGGCACGGTGACCGCCATCACCGACGGCACCTTCGCCATGGAAGGGCCGATGACCCGGGGAACCCGCGTCGACATGGGCCCGGCGGCGGTGTTCAGCGTCGGCCGCTTGGATATCGTGGTGGCCAGCGCCCGATATCAAAATTACGACAAGATGTTCTTCAAGTCCGTCGGCATCGATCCGGAGAAGAGAAAGGTCCTGGGGGTCAAGTCGGCGCACCATTTCCGCGCCGCCTACGGACCTATCGCGTCGCAGATCATCGTCGTCGACGACGGCGGCGGCGTGACCTCGCGCAACTACAAGGATCTGGATTACAAGAACGTCCGCCGGCCGGTGTTCCCGCTGGATATGGACTGATCCGGCGGTTATCTACGCGGGGCCGACGACGTAGCGGAACGTCAGGTTGATGCGCGGGCCCACGGGCTTTTTCGTCTTGGGCACCCGGTGCAGCCAATCCGCCTGGCACCGCCCGGACATCACCAGGACGTCGCCGTTGCCCAGTTCCGTGCAGACGGCGTCGCCTTGTTTGTCCTTGCGTCGCATCTGAAAGCGCCGGGCCGCACCCAGGCTGATCGACGCGATCACCGGGGTGGGGCCCAATGACGTCTCGTCGTCAGCATGCCAGTCCATGCTGTCGGCGCCGCCGCGGTACAGATTGGCGAGCACGGAATTGAAGGGGGTCTGGGTGATCTCCTCGCAGCGTTTGCGCAGATCCGCCAGCACGGGCGGCCAGGGCCGCGGTTCTAGACGAAGCCCTGAATAGGCATAGGCCGCGTCGCCGTACCAGGCACTCAGGCGCGGCTGCGGTATGCGCCGGCCGTAGAGGGTCAGTTCTTCCTGCTTCCAGTCGACGGCATCCATCACTCGGTCAAACAGAGCGTCGGCGCCGTCCAGGGCGGCGGGGTAGAGCACCGCGTCCGCCGCCTCCAGGCGCACGGGCGGATAGCCGAGGGCGAGACCGGGCATGACAAAGCCGGACATGGCGGACCTAGTGGACGTTGGGGGATTTGTAAAAGTCGCCGCGTGAACAGGAGTGCACGGTGATCGTCGTCAGGTCGCCGTCGCGGATGCGCCCGGCGGCATAGATCAGGCTTGAGACCGGTTCGGCCAGCTGTGTCGCGACGGTCAGGCCCGTCCACACGGCGGCCAGCAGCAACAGCACGGAAACCACGGTGAAAATCAGGATAAAGCTGACCTGAAGGCCGCCCCGCTCACGTTGCAGGCGCTGGTATTCGCGCACCGCGTTCTGGATGGTGTCGATGTGATTGAGAACGTCCGGGTTCACGAACCGTTCAAGCACCAGATAGGCGTCGACGAAACGGTTCAGTTTGTAGATGGCGCGGATGCGGTCCTGTTCGTCGAGCGGGATCAGGGTGATCTTGCCGGCCTGCGCCTGTTGGAAAATCTCCGGGGTGATCTGCTCGGTCTCGCGCGGGCGGGAAAATTCGGATTGCGCGATGACCTTTCCCGTGCCGTCGACCATGACCGCCTCGGTGAACCCGCGCGAGCGGGTATGGAAGGTCAGGAGCGGGCTCAGGCGCCAGGGTTCTCGGGTGAGAATGCCGGAATTGATGTTCAAGTCGTTGGCCACGGCCAGGATGTCCGTGCCGAAGTTTTCCCGGTGTTCCTTCAGATAGGCGCTGGCCACGCCCATGGACTGGTCGAGCGCCGTCGAGACCCGTTCGTTGAACCAGGCCTGCACGCCGTAATGCAGGAAGGTCGCCGACATCACGGCAACCAGAATGGCCGGTGCCGTGGCGACCAGGGCGAACAGGGTCACCATGCGCACATGCAGGCCCGAGCCCGCCTGCCCGCGCCGCCGGTCGAGCCAGATCGAGAACAATCGCTGGCCGACGACCATGCCGAGAAGCAGCAGGATCCCGCCGTCCAGGTAGATCATGGCGACGATGGTTTCGATGTTCTGGGTCTGGGCCGGGCGGAACACCAGCATGAAGGCGGTGGCCACGCAGGACACGACCGCCGCCGCCGCAAGCCCGTAGGCGAGAAGCCGCTTGGTGCTCGCCCCGCGCAGGCCGACCAGCGCCCAAAGGCTGCCGAGGGGGCCTTGTCCGGGCGTGGCCGGAGGGTTCATTTCTGGCCCCGCACCACCGAAATGTCGAGATCGCGGATCTTCTTGCGCAGGGTGTTGCGGTTGAGACCCAGAACCTCGGCCGCCTTGACCTGATTGCCGCGCGTGGCCCGGAGGGTCAACAGGATCAGCGGCCGTTCGATTTCGCGCAACACGCGGTCGTACAGGCCCGCCGCCGGCAACGCCCCCGCATGGGCGCCGAAGTAGGCTTCCAGGCGTTCCTCGACGACCTGCGACAGCCCCCGGTTGGCGCCCGGGTCGCCGCTGCGGCTGCGGTCGGCGAGTTCTGCCGAGATGGCCTGTTCGGAAATGGTTTCCTCCGAATAGAGGGCGGCCAGACGGTGGATCAGGTTTTCCAGTTCGCGCACGTTGCCCGGCCAGTTGTAGGCCATCAGGCGTTCCGTGGCCTTGCCTTCGATGATCTTCCACGGCAGGCCCTCGCCCGCCGCCTTGGCGAGGAAGGTCTTGACCAGTTCGGGGATGTCCTCAAGCCGTTCGCGCAGCGGCGGCAGGCGCAGCGGCACGACGTTAAGGCGATAGAACAGATCCTCGCGGAAGCGGCCCTGGCGGGTTAGCTGGGTCAGGTCCTGATGGGTCGCGGCGACGATGCGCACGTCGGTCTTGCGCGTCACCCGGCCGCCGACGGAGGTGTATTCCCCTTCCTGTAGCACGCGCAGCAGACGGGTCTGGGCCTCCAGCGGCATGTCGCCGATTTCGTCGAGGAACAGGGTGCCGCCCTCGGCCTGCTCGAAGCGGCCGGAGGAGCGCATGGTGGCCCCTGTGAAGGCCCCCTTTTCGTGGCCGAACAGTTCGCTTTCGATTAGCTCACGCGGGATCGCGGCCATGTTGACGGCGACGAACGGCCCCCGCTTGCGCTTGCCATAATCGTGCAGCACCCGCGCGGCCAATTCCTTGCCGGTGCCTGACTCGCCGGTAATCAACACGGTCAGGTCGGTCGAGATCAGGCGCGCCAGGGTACGGTAGATTTCCTGCATGGCCGGGGAACGGCCGACCAGGGGCAGCTTTTCCACGCCGGCGTGCTCGGCGCTCAACCCCGGCTGCTCGGGCGGCGCTTCCAGGCCGCGGCGCACGATGGAGATCAACTCGTTGATGTCGAACGGCTTCGGCAGGTATTCGAAGGCACCGCTTTCAGCGGCTTTGACCGCCGTCAGGATGGTGTTCTGCGCGCTCATCACGATGATGCGTAGTTCTGGGCGGATTTCCTTGATGCGCGGGATCAGGTCGAGGCCGTTTTCATCGGGCATGATGACATCGGTGATGATGATATCGCCCTCGCCCGCCGACACCCAGTCCCACAGGGTCGAGGCCTGGCCCGTTGTCTTGACGTCCAGTCCGGCGCGGCCCAGCGCCTGCGCGACCACGGTACGGATTGCCGCGTCGTCGTCGGCGACAAGAACGGTGCGGCCGCTCATTTCAACTCTCCTGGATCAGTGTCTTCGTAGAACGGCAGCATGACCCGAAACTCGGTCCGACCCGGGCGGCTTTCGCATTCGACCACGCCGCCGTGATCGCCGACCAGCTTGGCGACCAGGGCGAGGCCCAAGCCGGTGCCGTTGGGTTTCGACGTCACGAAGGGATCGAACAGGTTGGATGTCAGGTCCTCGGGAATGCCGGGGCCGTTGTCGATGATGGAAACCTTCAAGGGCAGCGCCACCTTGTCCTTGCGGCCGGACAGCGCGAACCGCACGCCATGCTGATAGGAGGTGCGCAGGTTGATTTCGCCACCGACCTCGGGACAGGCGTCGCAGGCGTTCTTGACCAGATTGAGGAAAATCTGCACCAGCTGGTCGTGGTCTCCCGGCACCGGCGGCAGCGACGGGTCAAAATCGGCGCGAAAACGGATGTTGGCGCCGAACCCGGTTTCCGCCAGGCGCTGCACCCGGTCCAGGACCTTGTGGATGTTCACGGGCTTGCGTTCGAACGGGCCGTAATCGGTGAAGATTTCCATGCGCCCGATCAGGGTCGAGATGCGGTCGGCTTCCTGGCGGATCAATTCGGCGAGCGGCCGGTCCTCGTCGGAGGCATTCTGTTCGAGAAGCTGCGCAGCCCCCCGGATACCGGACAGCGGATTGCGCACCTCATGGGCCAGCACGGCAGCCATGGAGGTGATGGAGCGCGCCGCCCCCCGATGGGTCATCTGGCGATCGATCATTTCCGTGATGCCGCGGTCGAACATCATCAGCACGATGAAGCCGGGCGAATCCGGCAGCGGCGTCGCCTGCACGCTGAGGAAATGGCGGCCGACGCGCGGGCTTTCGATGGCAAGTTCGTGTTCCGAGACCTGGGCATTGGCCCGGCGCACCTGGGTGATCAGCCCATGTAGTGGTGAATCGGGCGGCACGAAATTGGACAGCGGCCGATCGATCAGATGGGAGGCGCTGGCGCTGAAGAAATTCTCCGCCGCCGCATTGACCATGGTGATGCGGTCTTCGGCGTCAAGCGTCACCACGGGGGCCGGCAAAAGATCCAGGATGGTCGCGGAATCCGCAGGCGAATGGGCGCGCCCGCCGGCACGGACCCGGGTGATGGTGGTTTCCATCACGCCGCGGCCCTTTCCATCTGCGGGCCATAGAACGCGGCCAGCTTGTGGCGCACGACATCCGGGTCTTCCTGGCCCATGATGTCGGCACGGAATTCCGCCGATCCGGGTAGGCCCTTGGAATACCAGCCGATGTGCTTGCGCGCGATCTTGACGCCTGCATGGACGCCGTAGTGGCTGAGAATGTCCTCGTAATGCCGACGCAGCATTTCATATTGAGCGCCGATCGCGGGATCGGGCAGCCGTTCGCCGGTCTTCAGGAAATGAATGACCTGGGCCGGGAACCAGGGCCGGCCATAAGTACCGCGCCCGATCAACAGGCCATCGGCCCCGGATTCTTCCATGCAGCGCTTGGCGTCGTCGAGGGTCAGGATGTCTCCGTTTGCAAAAACAGGGATATCGACCGCGTCCTTGACGTTTTGAATGAATTTCCAGTCGGCGCTGCCTTTGTAGAATTGACAGCGCGTGCGACCGTGCACGGCGACGGCCTTGATGCCCACGTCCTGGGCCGCGCGGGCAAGGATCGGCGCGTTCAGGCTATCGTGGTCCCAGCCCATGCGCATCTTCAGGGTCACCGGGATGGCGACGGCCTTGACCACGGCGTCGAGAATCTTGGTCGCGTGTTCGACGTCGCGCATCAGGGCGGAGCCGGCATCGCCGTTCACGACCTTTTTCACGGGGCAGCCCATGTTGATGTCGATCAGCGCGGCGCCACGGGCTTCGTTCAGGCGCGCGGCCTCGGCCACGACCTCGGGCTCGCAGCCGGCCAACTGCACCGACATGGGGTGCTCCTCGGCGCAATGGGTCGCCATTTTCATGGTTTTCTTGGCGGCATGGATCATCGCCCGGCTGGCGATCATTTCCGACACGACAAGGCCGACGCCGCAGCTCTTGACCAAGCGGCGGAACGGCATGTCGGTGACGCCGGACATGGGCGCCAAAACAACCGGGTCGGAAATCTCGACCCCACCAATCTTCATAGACATGTTGGGTATCCCATTTTGCGTGCCCATTTATTGGGCAGAACCGGCAAGAATTCAACTAAATGCGAGGGAAAGGCGCATAAATTTTATGCCAGGAGCACGCTGGTCACGAATTTGACCCCCGGATAGGCCAGGGTCACGAATAAATAGGCCAGAAAAACCAGGCGGGCGACCTGACGGCCACGGGCGCCGGTTTTCTGATGCGCGTACAGCAGCGCGCAAATCACCGCGAAAGCGGCCAGGGCGAACACGGTCTTGTGGTCGAGATGCAGGATGGACACGCCATGGGTCAGGTTTATGGCCGTTCCGGTGGCCATGCCGAGTGCGAGGACCGCCGCCGACAACCACAGGAAGCGCAGCACCACGCCCTCGCAATCCAGCACCGACGGCAGGCCTTGGGGGCGTTTCAGGGGTGCCTTGCGCTTCAGGGCGCGTTCCTGCAGCAAGGCCGCGAGAGAGGCCGCGGCGGCCACGGTCAGCAGCGCATAGGTCGCGATGGACACGCCGATATGGAACCACAACCAACCGCCGTCCCCGGGCGCCATGGTCATGGGAGATGCATTGGTGGTGCCATGGCTGAGCATGGCGAGAACGGCCAGGACCGTCATCAGCGCCAGAAACAAGGGCGACAGGCGTGCAACGTCGCGGTCGAACACGGCCGCGGCGGCAAACACCGCCATGCTGGCGCTGACCGAAACCCAAAGCGCGAACGACAAATCCGTGCGCCAATCGGCGATCGCCGTGGCGGCGGCCACGGTCCAGGCCACGGGGCCCACGACGGCCACGGCAAGCAGCATCCAGAACCGTGCCTGGGGCTGTTCCGCCTCGCCTTTCCAGGCGGCGAGCAGCGCCGGCAGCAGGGCGACCAGGGCGGCGATGTTGAGAACGGTGTCGGCGGCCATCTGTTCAGTCTCTCGTTACAACGGTCGGCTAGAACATCGCCCTACGCGCCCGGTTTGACAAGAGCCGCCTGCGCATTGCCGTCGGACGACATGGCCTATTGGCAAAATCCCCGTTTGTTCAGTATGTTCCGCGCCTGACCTCCCTTCCCTCCCTGCGTTGGACAAGGCGGCATTGGAACCCATGGCGAATTGCACGGCCATCATCGTCGGCGCGGGCCGCGGTCATCGTTTCGGCGGCCCCCTGCCCAAGCAGTACCGGACCCTTGCCGGGGAGCCCGTTCTGCGCCATGCCTTGCGCGCCTTTGCGGCCCATCCCGCCGTGACCCAGGTGATCGGCGTCATCCATCCCGATGATCGTGAGTTGTTCGAGGCCGCCGCTCAGGGACTGGGCATCGCCGGTCACACGGCGGGCGGCGCCGAGCGGCAGGATTCCGTGCGCAACGGCCTGGAATTCGCGGCCGGCCTGACCCCCGGCGGCGCGCCGGACCTGGTGCTGATCCACGACGCGGCCCGGCCTTTCGTGTCGGCCCGGGTGATTTCCGACGTTATCGCCGCGCTGGAAGCGGCACCCGGCGCGGTCCCGGCCCTGGCCGTGGCCGATACCTTGAAACGCGGCGCGGACGACCGGGTTGCGGAGACCGTGGACCGCACCGGGTTGTACCGGGTGCAGACGCCGCAGGGCTTCCGTTTCGCCGAGATTTTGGCGGCTCACGGCAAGGCCAAGGGGCAGAGTCTGACCGACGATGCCGCCGTGGCCGAGGCCACGGGCCTGACGGTTGCCCTGGTTGCGGGTGATGCGGATAATTTCAAGATCACGACGGAGGGCGATCTGATGCGCGCCGAAGAGATGATGAACGGCGGTGAAACGCGAACCGGATTCGGCTTCGACGTCCACCAGTTCGAGACCGGCGACGCCGTGCGGTTATGCGGCATCGACGTTCCCTACAACCAAAAACTCAAAGGTCATTCCGATGCCGATGTCGGGCTGCATGCCCTGACCGACGCCATCCTGGGCGCCATCGGCGAAGGCGACATCGGCCAGCACTTCCCGCCGACGGACCCGCAATGGCGGGGGGCGGAATCGGATATTTTCCTGGCTCATGCCGCCGCCCTGGTCCGCGACCGGGGGGCGATGATCGTCAACGTTGATGTGACGATCATCTGCGAGGCGCCCAAGGTCGGCCCCCACCGTGCCGCCATGGCCGCGCGGGTCGCGGATATCCTCGGCATCGCCGGAGATCGGGTCAACGTCAAGGCGACGACCACGGAACGCCTCGGCTTCACGGGTCGAGGCGAAGGCATCGCCGCTCAGGCCGTGGCGACGGTGCGTTACCGTGGCGCGGGTCCGGCGTGACCTGCACACCTTCGTGTGAATGCCGGTTCACAGAAGCCAGACGAACGTTCTATATTTTCAGCCAACCAGCGTGGGGACGCGCTGAATCAAACGACCGGGGAACCGCCTGAACCATGGCGAAATTGAACTTTGGCAATGTCGGGGTGTTTCTGGTCGACGGCGACGCCAGCGCCCGTCAGGGCATCCGCCACATCCTGTTCAACGAAGGCTGCCGCGACATTCGCCTGGGCGACGATTGCAAGGAAGTGGTCGCCGTCCTCGGCCAGAACGATCCTGATCTGATCGTCGGAGAATTGCGCCTGCCGGACGGCAATTTCGCCGCCGTGACGCAGAAAATCCGCCAGGGAAAAATCGGCCATAACCCCTTCGTGCCCATCATCCTGGTCGTCGTCGAGGACGAGGACCCTAAGGCGATTAAGGCGGCCCTCGACATGGGCGTCGATGATGTCGTGTCGAAACCCGTTTCCGCCGTCGGCCTGATGTCGCGCATCAATCGCCTGGTGGAAAAACGCCGCCCTTTCGTGGTGACCGAGGACTACATGGGCCCAAAACGGGTGCAAGATGAGGGCGCGAAGGCCATCGACGCGCCGAACCACCTGAGCCGCAAGCTGCAGGGCGAGAAAATCGGGTTTCTCGACAAGGAAATGGATGTCGCCGCCGCCGAGGAAGACGTGAAGGGCTGCCGCCTGCAGTTCATCGGCGACGAAATCAAATCACTGATCAACGGCATCGCGCCGCGCCTGGAAAAGGGCGAGTTCGACCGGGACCTGCGCAACACACTGGCCCGCGTGGTGGCGGAAGCCATGCGCGCCCAGGATCAGCTTGAGAATACGCGCTACGAACATGTCGCCCGCCTGTGCAGCAGCCTGAGCGGCGTCGCCGGACAACTGCGCGATACGGGCGAGGACAGCGTCGATCTGCGCCGCGCCATGCTGCTGCGCCCCTTGTCCCAGGCCATTCAGGTGGGCTTCGCGGGCGGTATCGCCTCCGAAGAGGCCGCCAAGACCATCGTTGAGAAGATCGGCGCCGGCATTCTCAAGACTTAAAGGATCATCGGGGCGAACGCCCTACCCGTCCATTTCCGCCGATATCCAATTCAGGAACGGCGCGTGGCCTCCGGCCAGATCCAGGACCACCAGACAAGGACAATCGTAGCTGTGCAACGCAGCCGCGCGGGCAATCGCCGCTTCGGCCAGAGCGTCCCGTGTTTTCAGGATTACCGCCACTTCGCGGCCGCGCGTGACTTTGCCGTCCCAGCGATAGACCGATTCCATGGCGCCCAGGATGTTGGCGCAGGCGATCAGCCGTTCATCGACCAGGGTTTCGGCGATGCGCCGTGCTTCATCCAGGTCGGCGGCGGTCATGTAAATGAATTTTGCGGTCATCTTCAGTGCCTGCGGGCCTAATCGGTTGGCGGGGCTCGGGAACTCAATTACCATCGCCGGGGACGCGCCCCGGAGGACGGGGCATGATGGCAGGTGAGCGGGAGGCATGATGTCGCAAGGCCAGACGGAGATCAATGGACGCAGCCGGCAGGACGCCGACGCGGGGGCGCAGCCGACGGCACAGCAGCGCAAATGGCTGCGGCGTGGCTTGAATCAGGCGGGTGGGAAGCTGCCGCTGTTTGATGAACTCGGCCAGAAAGTCAGCGATCGCACGGTCAACGCCTGTATCGAACACGGCTGGGCCGAACCCTGGTTCAACACTCCCCTCAAGCCTGATTGGCAGGTCTGCAAATTGACCGACGCGGGCCGGCGCCTGCTGACGGGCGATGATGCCTGAACCATGATGTGGATGTCGCATTTCGCCCAGGTTTCTCAAAACGACACGCGTTCTGCGAAGAATAATTTTTCTCGATACACGTTCTGGGTGCGTTCGAGGGCTGGCCGTGCTGTGGTGCGCGCGGTCAAGGTGTTGAATTATCAATGATTTTTTTGAGGGGGATCGGCAACCCAGTGAACCAGTGCTTGGGGGGAGGAGGAGAAAAGTTCCGGCCCACCGGGTTACCACTGAGGCAAATTGCACTTTCCATGCCAGTCCCTGTCACCCCTCCTCATGCCATGTTTGTCACACCCTCCCATGCCGCAGAATAACCTTCCCTTCACGCCGCCCGTGCCGCCGCCCGCCGCCGGCTGGACCATCATGGTGTGCATCAACCGCCGCTTGCGCTCTGATTTGGCGTCCTGCGCCGCGCGCAGCAGCGAGGATCTGGCCAAGGCCATCGAGGCGGAAGTGCGGACTCGTGGTCTCGATATCCGGGTCGAGCGGACGGTGTGCATGGGGCGCTGCAATTTCGGGCCGACGGTGCGCGTGGCGCCCGGCGGCGCCTTTCATCTCGGGCTTGCGCCGGATGATGTCGGCGGATTCTTGGATGAGCTGGAATTGAAACTAGGCTTGAAAAAAGAAATAAATAAAATCAATGAGTTGCCGCCACCCGGCACTTAATAAGGCAATTTTTCCCAAGATTGTGATGGCAATCACAGCAGCGCTGCGGCGGGCCTGTCATAGTCGGGATGTTGGATGGATTTGTAATGAATCCTCCCTTCCCTCAAGAGCACAGACTATGGGCCGGAACTTCGTGTTCCGGCCTTTTTTCTTGTCCATCCCCTGCGGTGGACGGCCCTGCATTGGCTGCAGGGAATGTTGCTCCGCGCCGCCGCCTTGTGGGCAACAGGAATATGGGTTCTGACTTTCGGGGAAAAGTAATGGTCGGAGCGGCGGGATTCGAACCCACGACCCCCACACCCCCAGTGTGGTGCGCTACCAGGCTGCGCTACGCTCCGACTACTTTATTGGCGCCGCGATCGTTTGCCTTGGGAGGGCTCGCGGCCACCGGCAGGTACACCGAGGCAAAACCCCGGTGACGTGCGGGCCGGACTATACTTGCTGCGCCCAGTGGGAGCAACAACCCTGGCCGGGTCCGAACGATTTTTCTGAGAGGCCGCGGGCTTAGGTGAGAAGGGCCCGAATATCCTTCAATTCGGCCAGCACGGCGGCCAGTTGCGCCGCCTGCCCGTCGCCCGAGGGGGCGGATTTCGGCGCCGGGGCCGCGGGCATGTCCTGGCCCTCACCGTCGTCGTCGGTGACGCCGTCCTTCAGCAGCTTCTGCACGCCCTTGATGGTGTAGCCGTCTTCGTAGAGCCAGCGCCGGATGCGGTCGAGAAGCACGATGTCCTCGGGCCGGTAATAACGCCGGCCGCCACCGCGCTTCATGGGCTTGATCTGGGGGAATTTGGTTTCCCAGAACCGCAGCACGTGCTGCGGCAGGCCGAGCTCGTCGGCGACTTCGCTGATCGTGCGGAACGCGCCCGCCGATTTCTTCACGGACCTGGCGTCATCGGCAGGCATCTCTACGCCGCGCCTAGCCGTTGCTTATGGAACGATTGATTCGGCTCTTCAGAACCTGCGAGGGCCGGAACACCAGAACCTTCCGGGGAAGGATCGGCACTTCCTGTCCGGTCTTCGGGTTGCGTCCGATGCGCTGTCCCTTTTGGCGCACGGAGAAACTGCCGAACGACGAAATCTTCACGGTTTCGCCACGCGCCAGAGCGTCCGTCATGTAGCCCAGGACGTTTTCCAAGAGGGCCGCGGATTCGTTCCGCGACAGCCCGACTTCCTGATACACCGCCTCACCCAGCTGCGCGCGGGTGATTGTTTTACCAGCCATAGTTTCCGGTCCCCCTTAGGTCCGCGACCGAGGCAAAGGGTATCCTCGCCGGAGAAAGCCGTCAACGTCAAAGGGTTGCGTGTAACAACCTAAAATCAGGCGGGAATTTACCAACGTACGAGGGCGGAGCCCCAGGTCAACCCGCCGCCCATGGCTTCGAGCAGAACCAGGTCGCCGCGCTTGATCCGGCCGTCCTTGACGGCGACATCCAACGCCAGCGGAATGGACGCGGCCGAGGTGTTGGCATGTCGGTCCACTGTCGTAACGACCCGATCCGGCGACACGCCCAGCTTGCGCGCGGTCGAGTCGAGAATGCGCTTGTTGGCCTGATGCGGGACGATCCAGGAAATGTCGTCGCGTTCCAGGCCGTTGGCGTCCAGCGCCTCGTCGACCACGGCGGCCAGATTGGTCACCGCATGGCGGAAAACCTCGCGTCCGACCATGCGGACATGGCCCACGGTCTGGGTCGAGGACGGCCCGCCGTCGACGTAAAGAAGGTCGTTGAGCTTGCCGTCTGAATGCAGATGCGTGGACAGGATGCCGCGTTCCTGGTTGTGTCCGGCGCCGGCGCCGTCGTCGTCCGCGGCGGCGCCGTTGGCAGACGCCTGCAGGACCACGGCCCCTGCCCCGTCGCCGAACAGCACGCAGGTCGAACGGTCTTCCCAATCGAGGATTCGGGAGAACGTTTCGGCACCGATCAGCAGCACGGTCTTGGCCTGACCCGATCGGATGAAAGCGTCCGCCGTGGAAATGCCGTACAGGAAGCCGGAGCACACAGCCTGAATATCGAAGGCGGCGCCGTTCGACATGCCGAGCCGCGCCTGCACTTTCGTCGCCGTCGAGGGAAAAGTCTGGTCCGGTGTCGTCGTCGCCAGGATCACCAGATCGATGTCGTCGACGTCGATCCCGGCATGGTCGATCGCCCGTTCCGCGGCGGCAAAGGCGAGGTCGGAGGTGAACTGCCCGTCCTCTGCGATATGACGCTGGCGAATGCCCGTGCGTTCGACGATCCATTCATCGGTGGTATCGACGCGTTGGGCCAGTTCGTCGTTCGTGACGACATGCTCCGGCAGATAGGAGCCGCAGCCCAGGATGATCGAGCGAGGCATGGTCATCCGTTGGCCACCACTCCGGTCCCGTCGTTGCCGCCGGGAATGTCCTGGCCGCCGGCG
>DNMS01000389.1:2745-6716 GCA_003488105.1 Rhodospirillaceae bacterium | reverse complement strand
CCCGCCGTTGCCGCCAGGGATGTCCTGACCGTTGGCGGGGACGTTGTCGTCTGTTTCCGTCAATATGCTGGGGTCAAAGGAGGCACGGAACTGTTCGTAATCCTCCTTGATGCTTTCGTTGAAATTGTTGGAAATCAGCTCATAGGCGACGTGAATGGCGTTGGCGAAGCCGATCGCGTCGGTGCCGCCGTGGCTTTTCACGCAGATTCCGTTCAGGCCGACGAACATGGCACCGTTGTAGCGCCGGGGATCGACCCGCATCTTGAAGGTCATGAGCGCCGATTTCGCCAGCATGGCGCCCAGCTTGGCCGGCAGGGAACTGGTCAGGGCTTCCTTCAGGAACTGGCCGAACAGTTTGGCCGTGCCTTCGGCGGTCTTCAGCGCGATGTTGCCGGTGAACCCGTCCGTGACGATCACGTCGACGGTTCCGGCGCCGATGTCGTCGCCTTCGACGAAGCCGTGGAAGTGCAGCGGCAGCTTGGAATTCATCAATCCCTTGGACGCGAGCTTGACCGCCTGATTGCCCTTCAGGTCCTCCTGGCCGACGTTGAGAATGCCGACGGTGGGCTTTTCCAGGCCCAGCACGTTGCGCGCGAAGACCTCGCCCATCACCGCGAACTGGATCAGGTTCTCGGCGTCGCATTCCACGTTGGCGCCAAGGTCGAGCATGACGCTTTCCCCGCGCCGCGTCGGAAAATAGGTCGCGATGGCCGGCCGGTCGATGCCCGGCAAGGTCTTGAGCACGAACTTGGCCATGGCCATGAGCGCGCCCGTGTTGCCGGCCGACACGATGCCCGCGGCCGTGCCGTCGCCGACGGCGTTGATGGCCAGGCGCATGCTGGAATTGCGGCCCTGGCGGAGCGCCTGGGCCGGCTTGGCGTCGTTGGTCACGATATCGGCCGTATGACGTACCTGACACACCGCGCGGGCCCGGGGAAACCGATCCAGCAGCGGATTCAGGAGAGCTTCGTCACCGAACAGGAGAAAGCTGACACCTGTCAGCCGCTCAAGAGCCGTGTCCACGCCTTCCACCACCATGTCCGGGGCGTTGTCCCCGCCCATGGCGTCGATGGAGAGCGTCAGGTTATCCGACAAGGAAATGTCCTTTCCCGACTGCCTCGTTGTGTTAGCGCCTGGAAAGCAGGCTACGCGGCGTCGTCGGCTTCGATCACTTCGCGGTCATCGTAATGACCACACGCCTGACACACATGGTGGGGGCGCTTCAGTTCACCGCACTTGGGGCATTCGTTATACGAAGACGGCGACAAGCGGTGATGGGCTCGCCTCATGTCCCTTTTCGACTTCGAGATCTTCTTCTTTGGAACAGCCATGTTGACTACACCTTCATTCAAAAAACGCCCTGGCGGCGGACCGCCTGCGGCGCAAAGCCGGTTACTTAAACAATCTCGCTTTTACCTGCAAGCGCTAACCCACCATTATTTTTCAAGATCACGCAGTTTCGCAAGGACCGCGAAGGGGTTATTTTTGGGCGCCTCGGTCTCCCCGTCCTCGTTCCGGGCCGTGTTTTCGACCGTCGGCGCGTCTTTGGCGCGGGGATAAGGCTCCATTTCCAGGGCAGTGTACTCGCAAACCGCCGCCCCGGCATCAATCATGCCGCCCTCGATCAGATCGGGGGCATCGTCGTCGAAGGGGTCGAGGTCGGCGTCTTCCTTGTCGGGGGGCGTATCAAGAAAAATGCGGCGAATCGGCCCCTCGACATGGACGTCGACCGGCTCCAGGGTGACCACGCAGGACTGCACGAGATCGGCGGCAACGGTTCCGTCCAGGACGAACCGGCGCCCCGGTTCGGCCCGCAGTTTGACCTTGGCAACCAAGGATTTGACTTCTGGAATGCCCAGGAATTCGGCCAGCGCCCGGCGCTCGTCATCGTCGGCGTCGATGGTCAGGGACACGACATCGCCGCGCAGCAGGTCGCTCACCGGAACAGGTTGGCGCAAAGGGAAGGCACCGAGAGTCATTGCCCGCCCCCTTCCGGCGCCCATTCAGGCGCAGAGAACCCGACGCGCCCGGCAAGCAGGTCCGCATCCCCCACGGTCGCCAGGGCCGCCGTCTGGGCCCGTACGTAGCCTGCCAGGCGCGTCACGGCGGCATCAGGGGGCGTGGCGTTGTTTCGGTAGAGGTTGCGGCGCAGGGCGCTCTCCAGGGCCTCCTCGCCGCCCGTCAGGCCCTCGCGGTAGGCGGTCATGCGGCCATAGAAGCCTTCGACCATCTTCTGAATGCGTCGGCGCACGCCCTCGTCACCGAATCCCATCTCGCGCAGGTTTAGGTCCAGATCCTCGAACAGCACGTCGAACAGGTCCTGCTTCAGCTTGGTAGGGTCCGGGGATATGCGGTTCAGGCGTTCGATCACCAGGAACATGTGCAGCAGGATCAGGTCGTAGCGGCCGTCTTCCGTGTCGGCGACGCCGCCGGCCCCGTAGAACGCGGGCTGGCGTGCCTGGCGCACGACGTCGCCATACAGGCTGCGCGCGGTCTGGGCGCCGGAAGAACGCTTGAAAAGGGATAGGATCATCGCTGTTTGAACCGGATTTGGGGAAAAACCGCCATATGGGCCCTGGACATGCGCACTCGCGTGACTAATTATCAAGTCCGATTTACCGGGTCCGTTTAGCAAGTCGTGCCGGGCCTTGCACGCAAGAAGATCGTCGCCGGCTGAACATGACACGAAACCCCACGACCTATCGCAACCTCATCACCGCCCGCCCCTGGCTTGGCCTGACGGCCGCCGTGCTGGTGTCCGTGGCCGTTGCGGGCTGCGCCACGCGGGTCGCGGTACGCGGCAACCTGCCTGATTCCGAGCGCCTGGCCGAGGTCGTACCCGGCGACATGAGCCGCGAAGAGGTGGCGGAAATCCTGGGCTCTCCGTCCAGCGTCACGCCTTTCGATTCGCATCTTTGGCTCTATATCAGCGAAAAGACGGAAACCTTCGCCTTCATGGCGCCCAAGGTTACGGAACGCAATGTGATCATGGTCCGTTTCAACGACAAGGGCCTGGTCAAGGAGATCAAGAAGCTCGACCTGTCCTCGGCCCAGGACATCAAGCATGTCGAGCGGATCACGCCGACATCCGGCAACGAGATCACCTTCTGGGACCAGTTGTTCAACAACATGGGCCGCTTCAACAAGGGTGACGGCGACGTTACGCCGGGTGGACCGACCGGTGGCGGCATTCCTTAAGTCCGCCGCCCGCGGGACCCTGCCCCGCCTTTTTCCTCGGTATCGATCAGGCAAGAAAAAGCCCCGGAGCAACCTGCCCCGGGGCTTCGTCGTATTCGGTTCGCGGCGTTTCCGGCCTAGGCGAGAATCGCCAGCAGCAGGATCGCCACGATGTTGATGATCTTGATCATCGGGTTGATGGCGGGGCCGGCGGTGTCCTTGTAAGGATCACCGACCGTGTCGCCGGTCACCGCGGCGTGGTGGGCGTCGGAGCCCTTGCCGCCATGGTGTCCGTCTTCGATGTACTTCTTGGCGTTATCCCACGCACCGCCACCGGAGGTCATGGACAGCGCCACGAATAGGCCGGTCACGATGGTGCCCATCAGCATGGCGCCGAGAGCCGAGAACGCCGCGGACTGGCCGGCGATGGCATTGACCACGAAGTACATGACCGCGGGTGCAAGCACCGGCAGCAAGGACGGCACGATCATTTCCTTGATCGCGGCCTTGGTCAGAATGTCCACGCATTTGCCGTATTCCGGCTTGCCGGTGCCTTCCATGATGCCCGGGATTTCGCGGAACTGGCGGCGCACTTCGACGACCACCTGACCACCCGCGCGGCCCACGGCCATCATGCCCATGGAGCCGAACAGGTAGGGCAGCATGCCGCCGATGAACAACCCGATGACCACATAGGGGTCTTGCAGGGAGAACGTCACCGAAACGTCCGGGAAGTAGTGCTTGAGGTCTTCCGTATAGGCGGCGAACAGCACCAGGGCGGCCAGACCGGCGGA
>DNMS01000389.1:0-2634 GCA_003488105.1 Rhodospirillaceae bacterium | reverse complement strand
TCGGTGACCGGGCCGAAGGCGTCGAGCGCCACCACCATGCCGGCCAGCGCCAGCATGGTCGTCGCGGCGATGGCGATGCCGAACAGACCCGCGTTCAGGTAGGAGATGACGATGCCGGCGCAGATTACGATGACCGGCATGGCCGTCGCTTCCATGGACACGGCGAGGCCCTGGATGACGTTGGTGCCGTGGCCGGTTTCAGAGGATGCGGCGACGCTCTTCACCGGGCGGTAGTCGGTGCCGGTGTAGTATTCCGTGATCCACACGATCAGGCCGGTGACGCCCAGGCCGGTCAGGGCCGTGATGAACAGCTGCGTGCCGGTCACCGTCTTGGCGCCCATCGGGATGGCCGTTTCCCAACCGATGAACATGGACACGATGCCACCGATCAGCGCGGCGGAGATCACGGCCGAGGCGATGAAGCCCTTGTAGAGCGCGCCCATGATGTTCTGGCTGGCGCCCAGTTTGACGAACCAGGTGGAGATCACCGAGGCGACGATGCACACGGCGCCGATGATCAACGGGAACAGCATCATCTGTTCCTGAGCAGCACCCGTGAAGAAGATGGCGGCCAGCAACATGGTGGCGACCATGGTCACGGCGTAGGTTTCAAACAGGTCGGCGGCCATGCCGGCGCAGTCGCCCACGTTGTCGCCCACGTTGTCGGCGATGACGCCGGCGTTGCGGGGGTCGTCTTCGGGGATGCCGGCTTCGATCTTGCCGACCAGATCGGAACCGACGTCCGCACCCTTGGTGAAGATGCCGCCGCCCAGACGCGCGAAGATGGAGATCAGCGAGGCGCCGAAGCCCAGGGCCACCAGGGCCTCAAGGATATGACGCATGCCGGCGGCGCTGTTCGGGTCGATCATGTTGCGCAGCACGACGTAGTAGCCGGCGACGCCGAGCAGCGCCAAGCCGACCACCAGCATGCCGGTGACGGCGCCGGATTTGAACGCGACGTCCAGGCCGCCGGCCAGGCCCTGCGATTGGGCGGCTTCGGCGGTGCGCACGTTGGCGCGGACGGAGACGTTCATGCCGATGTAGCCGGCCAGACCGGACAGGACGGCGCCGATGAAGTAGCCGATGGCCACGGTCATGCCGAGCTTCAGGCCAAGCAGGATGCCGATCACGGCGCCGACGACGGCGACGGTCGTGTACTGGCGGTTCAAGTAGGCGGCCGCACCTTCCTGAATGGCGGCGGCGATTTCCTGCATCCGTTCGTTGCCGGCAGGCGCCGACAGGACGGAGCGGATGGCATAGGCGCCGTACAGTAGCGCCAGGACACCGCAAGCGATGACCAAGGTGTAAAGCGACATTCTCGTTTATCCTTCATGCATGTGAATAGTGCCGCCGGGATAAACACTCCCCTACCCCAACATTCGGCGGCCCTTGTGATTATTATTCAGCCGGCGTCACAACATGCGATTCCGACCGGAAAGCCGCCGGGAACATACGCAAAGACTTTTCATAAAGCAACCGCCATGGGGAGGAGCGCGGCCCCCGCCGGCCTCTTTCCGAGGCCGTGAAAACCGACCGGCGGCGGGTTATTTCTGAGGGGTGTCGACGACTGACTGGATCAGCACGCTCTGCACCACGCCCTTGCCCAGGACGATGTCGGCGCGCTGCTGCAAGCGCTGTTGCAGGATGGCCAGATTCAACTGATCCTGTTCCTTCAACATGCGCGGGATGAAGGTGTGAAGATCTTTGAAAAAGGCGTCCTTCAAGACCGGCGTCATCTTGCGGACTTCGGCAAAATGGTCGTCGTTCCAGACTTCAAGTTTCAATTCGAATTGGAAGTTTCCAAGCACCTTGCCATTGCCGAAAACGTTGACCAGCAAGGGAGTCATCTCGACGAACTTGGCTTCGCCCTTGCTCGGCCGCTTGGGTTTTTCCGCTTCCGCATGAGGGTTGGCGAAGAGGCCGAGCTCCATCCATTTCATGACGCCGACGGCGCCGCCGAGGATGCAGATCAGAACGATGAACCCGATAAATATCTTTTTCATTGGCGTTGGCCGTCAGCCGTTCCGTCTGTGGTCAAGGAGATCGCGTGGCGCCATTATGCAGGTGGCGGCCGGGCGTGCAATGCGGACGATCACCCTGCCCCGGCCGTCAGAAATGCCGGTAGCCGCCGGGCCCCAGATCCAGCACCGCCCCGCCGGGGCCGAGCAGGCGGACCTCCGGTTCCACCGTCATGGTCCCGATACGGGTCACGGGAACGCCCGATTCGCGGGCAGCCGCGGCGACCGCGGCCGCCGATGACGGGGCGGCCGTGAACGCAAGCTCGTAATCGTCGCCGCCGGTCACCAGGGTTTCCAGCAGGCTGGGGTCAGCCGCAAGCGCCGCCCGCGCCGCATCGGACAGCGGCAGGTCCTGGACCCCGATCTCGGCCCCCAGGCCCGAGGTCTTGGCGATATGGCCGACGTCGGCGGCAAGACCGTCGGAGACGTCGATGCAACTCGTGGCGATGCTCACCAGACGTGGGCCAAGCGCCGTCCGCGGCCGCGGACGGTCGTAACGGTCGCGCAGGAACGCGTCGCCGTCGGCGCCGGCGAGCGTCCGCCCGTCGCGGGCCACCAAAAGGCCGAGGGCGGCGTCGCCGATCGTTCCGGACAGGTAAAGATCATCGCCGACCTG
>DNMS01000387.1:12597-14345 GCA_003488105.1 Rhodospirillaceae bacterium | reverse complement strand
CCAGGGCGGCGAGGATTTCCCGCGCCCGGTCGGCGCGGAAATTGGCGCAGAGCAGGCCGTCGCCGTCGGACATCCCCACATAATCGCCGATCACGCAGGGCTCCATGAATTCATCGGTCTTGCCGACGTTATAGGCTTCCTCGATCGCGCGCACGGGATCGTCGGACGTGTCCACGCCTTCGGCACGGACCATCACGTCATAGGCTTTGGATACGCGGTCCCAACGCTTGTCCCGGTCCATGGCGAAATAACGCCCGGTCACCGTGCCGACGGTCACGCCGTCACAGGCCTCAAGATCGGTCAGGAACCGGCCCATATAGCCCTTGGCCCCCTTGGGTTGGGTGTCCCGGCCATCCAGGAAGGCATGGATGACGACGGGCACGCCCGCCTTGGTCACGGCCTTGGCCAGGGCCACCATGTGGTCCTGATGGCTGTGTACCCCGCCGGGGCTGAGCAGGCCGATCAGATGGCAGACGCCGCCGGATTTCTTGAGGTTGTCGATAAAGGCGCCCAGCGCCGGATTCTCGGCCAGCGAGCCGTCGGCCACCGCCGCGTCGATGCGCGGCAGATCCTGCATGACGACACGCCCGGCGCCCAGGTTCATGTGCCCGACCTCGGAATTGCCCATCTGGCCCTGGGGCAGACCCACTTCCTGGGCCGAGGCATCCAGGCGCGCACGCGGACATTCGGCAACAAGCCGGTCCCAGGTCGGCGTCTTGGCCAGGGAAATGGCGTTGTCGGGGGCCGCTTCGCGGTCGCCCCATCCGTCCAGAATGCACAGGACGACGGGTCGGGGGTGTTTGGTCGCTTCGGACATGGCGCTCTTCTTAACGATAAACAGGCATTGGGGTGCTGAAATGGGGTGTTCTCGGCCTGCCGTCAACGGCGCCGATCCTCAGGCCGTCTTTTACCAGAGGATCGCGTCGGATGGTAGCCTTGGCGCGCGGCCCGCCCCACGGGGGAACCGGCCCTCACACCCGGTGATAGGGATGCCCGGTGAGGATCGCATGCCCCCGGTAAAGCTGTTCGGCAAGCAGCGCCGGGACCAATTGATGCGGCCAGGTCTGCTTGCCAAGCGACATCACGAAATCGGCCCGCTTGCGCAGGTCAGCGGCCAGGCCGTCGGCGCCGCCGATCAGGAACACCAGATCGCGCACGCCGCCGTCACGCCAGACATTCAGGCGTTCGGCGAATTTCGGGCTGCTGTCCGAGGTGCCGCGTTCGTCCAGCGCCACCAGGGTCGCCCCCTCGGGCGCGGCCGCCAGCAGCAATTCCGCCTCCCGCGCCTTCAGGGCGTCGCCGGAAAGCGGCTTTTTCTCTTCGACCAGCTTGAGGTCCAGCGGCCAGGGCAGGCGCGCCTTGTACTGGTCGAACAGGTCCTGTTCGGGGCCTTTCTTGCGGCGGCCCACGGCGATGATGGTGATGCGCATGGCGAGAGATTAGCGTGATTTGACGGCAGAGCGAACAAGGCCGTCTGATACAGCCCGCTTTCCTGTGACGAAAGCGGGGCTGCCGTCGGATATACGTCGTTCCCTAAGCCCCGCCGGCGTTATGCCGGGGAACCGGGTCTTGGCGGCTGACCTTACATCAGGCCGGCGCGGCGGTGGCTTCCTGGACCGGTGCGCCGGACCACAGCTTTTCCAGGCCGTAGAACTGCCGCACTTCGGGGCGGAACAGGTGCACGATGACATCACCGGCGTCGATCAGGACCCAGTCGCACTGCGTCAGGCCCTCGACATTGATGCCCT
>DNMS01000387.1:11559-12482 GCA_003488105.1 Rhodospirillaceae bacterium | reverse complement strand
AGCCCTCGACATTGATGCCCTTCAACCCGTTCTGTTTGAGTTTTTCCCGAAGGTGGTCGGCCATGGCGCCCACCTGGCGCTCGGATGTGCCGCTGGCAATGACCATATGGTCCGCGATATCGGTCTTGCCGTGAAGGTCGATGACGGAAAGGTCCAGTGCCTTGTCGTCATCCAGGGATGCGGTCACCAGCTTCAAGACGTCATCGCCGGTGAGGGGCATCGGTTTCGCTTTTGGTATGGCCTTTTTCCTTTTCGTTCGTTGCACGAACCGTCGGCAACCTTGCCGGCGGTCTTGTTAACCGCCTGGACGCCGGAACAGGCCCCGCGCCCGGAGCGCCGTGGCCGAGGTCGCGTTCAAGGGCGTATGAAGGAAGACCCACGCCGGAGGACGCATGTCGGCCAGCCGACCCGCCCGGGATTCCTTGATGCGTTCCCGGTGGAACCGGCGCGCTGCCCTGCCCGACAACGCCCCTAAAGAATAGGTAGGACGGTCGAAAACCGCAACGGGCACGGTTTGAAAGATTCGTGTCCAGTGGTTCCAGCGGGAAATCTGCGCCAGGTTGTCGGCCCCCATAAGCCAGACAAACCGGTGATTTGGGAATCGCCGGACCAGTCTGGCCAGGGTTTCGGCCGTATAGGTGGTGCCCAGGCCTTTTTCCACGTCCGTAACCCGGATGCGGGGGTGGTCGGCGACTTTTTGCGCACTTTCGATTCGCGCCTCGAACGGCGCCATGCCGGCCTGGGGCTTCAACGGGTTCTGCGGCGACACCAGCCACCACACCTCGTCCAGCCGCAAACGCTTCAGCGCCTGCAGGCTGATGTGCCGGTGGCCCTGGTGGGCGGGGTTGAAGGACCCGCCCAGAATGCCGATGCGCCGAAGATGCCGTTTCAAGGGGGGCCCGCCTGGGGGTCAGGGGTGATGA
>DNMS01000387.1:6665-11351 GCA_003488105.1 Rhodospirillaceae bacterium | reverse complement strand
CGATCTCCGCCCCCATGCCGAATTCGCCGCCGTCGGCGAACTGGGTCGAGGCATTGACCAGCACGATGGCGCTGTCGACCTCGTTGATGAATTTTTCCGCCGCCGCCGCGTCGCCGGTGATGATCGCGTCGGTGTGGTCGGAGCCATGGGTGCCGATGAAACGAATGGCATCGTCGATGTCGTCGACCAACTTCACGGCGACGATGCTGTCCAGGTATTCCGTGTCCCAGTCTTCATCCGTCGCCGGGACCACGCGGGCATCCATCTTCTGCACGTCGGCATCGCCGCGCACTTCACAACCCGCCTGAACCAGGCCGTCGAGAATACCGGGCAGCAGGATGGCTGCCGCGTCGCGGTCGACCAGGATGTTTTCCGTCGCCCCACAGATGCCCGTGCGGCGCATCTTGGCGTTGACCACCACGTCGCGGGCCATGGCCGGGTCGGCGGCCTTGTTGACGTAGGAATGGCAGAGCCCTTCCAGATGCTGGAACAAGGGCACTTTACTTTCCTGGATGACGCGCTCAATCAGGGACTTGCCGCCGCGCGGCACGATGACGTCGATGTAATCGGTCATCCGCAGCATTTCGCCGACGGCGGCACGATCACGGGTCGGCACGGTCTGGATCGCGTCTTCGGGCAGGTCGGCCGCCTTCAGCCCTTCGCGCAGGCTGTCCAGGATCGCCGAGGATGAATGGAAGCTTTCCGAGCCACCGCGCAGGATCGAGGCATTGCCCGCCTTCAGGCAGAGCCCGCCCGCGTCCGCCGTCACGTTGGGCCGGGATTCGTAGATTACGCCGATCACGCCCAGCGGCACGCGCCTGCGTTCGATATGCAGACCGTTGGGCCGGTCCCATTCGGCCAGCGTCGTGCCCACGGGATCGTCGAGCTTGGCGATGTCCTCCAGGCCGCGGGCCATGGCCTCGACCCGGTCTTCGTTCAGCAGCAGACGGTCGAGCAGGGCCTTGGTCAGCCCCTTGGCCTCGCCCCCGGCCATGTCCTTGGCGTTCTCCGACAGGATGTGGTTCTGGCGGCGGCGCAGGCTGGCAGCGGCCTCGGTCAAGGCCTTGTCCTTGGCGGCACGCGGCGCCACGGCCAGCTTCGCCTGGGCGGCGCGGGCGCGGCGGCCGATCTCGGCCATCATCCGGGGAATATCGGCGGTTTCGTTCATCATCGTCCTCTCCTCACCAGCGACGATATGGGGGCTGGCGGACATCAGTCCAACACCAGATCGTCGCGGTGGATCATCTCGTCGCGGCCACGATAGCCCAGGATGGCCTCGATTTCCTTCGATTTTGCGCCCGCGATACGCCGCGCATCGGCCGCCGAATAAGCGATCAGCCCGCGCCCCAGGGGATCGCCCGCCTGATTTTTCACGGTCACCGCGTCGCCGCGCTCGAACCGGCCCTCGACCTTGACCACGCCGGCCGGCAGCAGGCTTTTGCCCCGGGCCAGCGCCCGGCCCGCCCCGTCGTCGACCACCACGGCGCCGCCGGGTTTCAGCGAACCCGAAATCCACTGCTTGCGCGCGGTCAACGGGTTGGCATCGGGCAGGAACCAGGTGACCCGGCCCCCCGCTTCCATGCGGGCGAGCGGATGATCTTCCATCCCATTGGCGATCACCATGCGGCAGCCGGCGGCCATGGCCATGCGCGCGGCGACCAGCTTGGTCACCATGCCGCCCGACCCGTCGTCGGTCTTATTGATGCCGGCCATGGCCTCGATCTCGGGTGTGATGCCGCCCGTCACCAGGGGCACGTGAATCGCGTCGGGATCCTGGCTCGGGTCGCTTTCATACAGCCCATCCGACGACGACAGCAGCACCAGGGTATCGGCGGATACCATGGCGGCCACGCGTGCGGCCAGGCGGTCGTTGTCGCCGAAGCGGATTTCGTCCGTCGCCACGGTGTCGTTCTCGTTGATCAAGGGCACGGCGCCCAGGCGGATGATCTGGTCGATGGTGTTGCGGGCGTTGAGGTAGCGGCGGCGGTTCTCGCTGTCGTCCAGGGTCAGCAGCACCTGCGCCACCGTCACGTCGTAGACGCCCAGAACTTCCTGATAGGCATGGGCCAGACGCACCATGCCGGCGGCGGCGGCGGCCTGGCTTTCCTCCAGCTTCAGCTTGCCGCGCACCGGCAAGCCCAAATGCCGGCGGCCGATGGCGATGGCGCCGGAGGACACGATGACGACCTCGTGCCCGCGCGCGCGCAGCTTCATCAGGTCGGCACCCAGGGTTTCCAGCCAGGCGCGCTTGACGGTGCCGCGTTCCTTGTCGACCAGCAGGGCCGAGCCGATCTTGACGATGACCCGCGTGCCGTCCGCGAGGGCGGGAGTCCCGGTCATGGCCGCCAGGCCTCCTCCTCCGCCGGGCCCGCTTCGGCGGCTTTCTCGGCATCCTGTGCCCCGCCGATCTCGGCAACCAAGGCGCGCAGCACCTCGGGCACGCCCTTGCCGGATACGCCGGACACCAGCATCACGTCGGCCATCTTGCACCTGGCCGCCCGGGCCAACTTCTTGCGCTGTTCCTTGATCTCGTCGTCGGTCAGGGCGTCGCATTTGTTAAGGGCCACGATTTCGGTCTTGTCGGCCAGGCCGCCGCCGTAGGCCTTCATTTCATGGCGCACCTGCCTGTAGGCCGCCGCCACGTCTTCCTGGGTGCCGTCGACCAGATGCAGCAGCACGCGGCAGCGTTCGACATGGCCGAGAAAGCGCGTGCCCAGGCCCGCCCCCTCGCTGGCGCCCTCGATCAGGCCCGGGATGTCGGCCAGCACGAAGGACCATTGATCGACCATGACCACGCCCAGGTTGGGATGCAGGGTGGTGAAGGGATAATCGGCGATCTTCGGCTTGGCCCGCGATGAGGCCGCCAGGAAGGTCGACTTGCCCGCGTTGGGCAGGCCGACCAGGCCGGCGTCGGCGATCAGCTTCAGGCGCAGCCAGATCCAGCGTTCCTCGCCGGGAAAGCCGGGGATGGTCTTGCGCGGGGCCTGGTTGGTCGACGTCTTGAACCGCGCGTTGCCGAGCCCGCCGTCGCCGCCCTTCAGCAGAACGATGCGCTGGCCCACGCGGGTCATGTCGGCCAGCACGGTTTCCTTGTCGTCGTCCAGGATCTGCGTGCCGACGGGCACCTTGAGGGTGATGTCCTTGCCGCCGGCGCCGGTGCGGTTCTTGCCCATGCCGTGGTTGCCACGCCCGGCCTTGAAATGCTGCTGATAGCGGAAATCGATCAACGTGTTCAGACCGTCGGCGCATTCGATGATGACGTCGCCGCCGCGCCCGCCGTCGCCGCCGTCGGGGCCGCCGAATTCGATGTACTTCTCGCGCCGGAACGACATGCAGCCGCTGCCGCCGTCGCCGCTTTTCACGAACACCTTCGCTTCGTCGAGGAATTTCATTGCGAGAACCTACACCTTGCATCCGACACGAAAAACGGGGGAATGGCTGGCCATTCCCCCGCGCATTTCAAGTCGCGAATGGCCGTTCAGTCCGTCAGACCGACGGCTCCACCGAAATGTAGGTGCGGCCCTTGGCCTTGGTCGCGAACTTCACCCGGCCTTCGGCCATGGCGAAGATCGTGTGATCCTTGCCGATGCCGACGTTTTCGCCGGGGTGATACTTGGTGCCGCGCTGACGCACGATGATGTTGCCGGGTTCGACAGCCTGACCGCCGGACTTCTTCAAGCCCAGGCGGCGGCCTTCTGAGTCGCGGCCGTTGCGCGAACTACCACCGGATTTCTTATGTGCCATCGGTGACTACTCCTTATTCCTCGCCCTTTTTGGGGGCGGCTTTCTTGGCGGGGGCCTTCTTGGCCGCGGGCTTTTTCGCGGCCGGTTTGGCGTCAGCCTTGTCGGCGGCCGCCTTGGATTCCTTTTTCGCCGGCTTGGCGTCGGCGGCGGGGTCGGCGTCGGCCTTCTTCGGCGCCGCCTTCTTGGCCGCGGCCGGCTTGGTGCCGGTGGCGCTCACGTCGACGATGCGCAGCACCGTCTCGAACTGCCGATGGCCCTTGAGGCGGCGGTAGTTGTGGCGCCGCTTCTTCTTGAAGATGAGAACCTTGTCGCCTTTTTGCTGTTCCAGCACTTCGGCGAACACGGCAGCCTTCTCGACCACGGGGGTGCCGAACGTGGGGGCCTTGCCCTCTTCGCCCAGCATCATCACCTGGCCAACTTCAATCGTTTCACCCGGCTCGCCAAGCAGCTTTTCCACGATAATGACGTCACCCGACGTCACCCGATACTGCTTACCGCCGGTCTTGATAACCGCGTACATCGTTTCAGAACCCTATTAATTGTTGATCTTGTTTGGTTATTTTAATTCCACCGCCCGTTATGGATCGGCAGAAGGGCGGCACTATAGCCGCCAAATCCCATAAGTCAATGGCCGTAACGCCCGGAAACGCAGGCGTTCCGGCGCCCTCGACGGCCTCCGGCGGCCATCTCGGCGACGCCCGCCACGAGACGCGCAACCTATCCCCTGTGACGAACCAGTGGACAGGGAAAAATTCGCGGCTATAAAGGGGCGTTCCCGGACCATATTTGGTTTCGACATATCGGGCGGCGTCTTGGCGGACGCCGCCGGGCTTCTGAAAAGACGCAATTTTTCAGGGCTTTAGGAGAGGTGCCGGAGTGGTCGAACGGGGCGGTCTCGAAAACCGTTGTGGGCGCAAGCCTACCGAGGGTTCGAATCCCTCC